>NZ_JAELTZ010000050.1:0-29144 GCF_016429115.1 Aquitalea sp. ASV15
ACGAAAAAATGGTGGAGTACGACATCCCGGCCATGGTGCATGTGTCCACCAGCTGCAACTGCGCCTTCCACACCACCGGCGCGCATTATCTGAACGCAGACACCACCGCCTTCATGCAATGCCTGACCTCCGACCTGTTTACTGACTTCCCCACGCTGCGCTTTGTCATTCCGCACGGTGGTGGCGCGGTGCCCTACCACTGGGGCCGCTTCCGCGGGCTGGCGCAGGAAATGAAAAAGCCGCTGCTCAAGGACCACCTGCTCAACAACATCTTCTTTGACACCTGCGTCTACCACCAGCCCGGCATCGACCTGCTGACCAAGGTCATTCCGGTGGACAACGTGTTGTTTGCCAGCGAAATGATCGGTGCGGTACGCGGCATCGACCCGGAAACCGGCCACTACTACGACGACACCAAGCGCTACATCGAAGCGGCAGCGCTGACGGATGCCGAACGGCAGCAAATCTTTGAAGGCAATGCCCGACGCGTGTATCCGCGACTGGATGCCGCCCTCAAGGCCAAGGGCCTGTAAGGCTGGCAAAAGCTCTGCTCCTGCGTTGCGCCGCCTTGCCGTACCACACGTACGGTCTGCGGCGGCGCGCCTTGACCCAGGGCTTTTGCGGATTTGACCGCATCTCACGTGCGCCATGCGCCACGCGATGGATAAAACAGATCAGGAAAGACCACACCATGTACGAACTCGGAGTCGTTTACCGCAACATCACCCGCGCCGACCGTGCCGCTGCCGATGCACTGGCCGCGCTGGGCTCGGCCACCGTGCACGAAGCCATGGGCCGCGTCGGGCTGCTCAAGCCCTATATGCGCCCCATCTTTGCCGGCAAGCAGGTGTCCGGCACCGCCGTCACTGTGCTGCTGCAACCGGGCGACAACTGGATGCTGCACGTGGCGGCAGAGCAAATTCAGCCGGGAGACATCGTGGTGGCAGGTGTTACCTCGGAATGCACCGACGGCTACTTTGGCGACCTGCTAGCCACCAGCTTCCAGGCACGCGGCGCGCGGGCGCTGATCATCGATGCCGGCGTGCGCGACGTCAAAACCCTGCAGGAAATGGACTTCCCGGTGTGGAGCCGCGCCATCAGCAGCAAAGGCACCATCAAGGCCACGCTGGGCTCGGTGAATATCCCGGTAGTGTGCGCCGGCATGCTGGTGCATCCGGGTGACGTCATCGTGGCGGACGACGACGGCGTGGTGTGCGTACCGGCAGCGCGTGCGGTGGAAACGCTGGCGGCGGCGCAAAAGCGCGAATCATTCGAAGGCGAAAAACGCGCCAAGCTGGCTTCCGGCGTGCTGGGCCTGGACATGTACGCAATGCGCGAGCCGCTGGCCAAGGCCGGTCTGCGTTATATCGACTGAGGACGACAGCATGACTAAACCCGTGAGTGGCGACTTCAGCAAAACCGCAGGCTGGCTGGACTGGTTTGACGGCCCGGCCAAACCGGCCTTCACCCTGCCGGCCGGTGCGGTGGATGCCCACTGTCACGTATTCGGCCCCGGCGCGGAATTCCCCTATGCGCCGGAACGCAAATACACCCCGTGTGACGCCAGCAAGGCTGATCTGTTTGCCCTGCGCGACCATCTGGGCTTTGCCCGCAATGTGATTGTGCAGGCCACCTGCCACGGTGCCGACAATCGCGCCATGGTGGATGCCTGCCGCGCCAGCAAGGGCAAGGCGCGTGGTGTGGCTACTGTCAAACGCTCGGTTACCGACGAGGAGCTGCAAAGCCTGCACGATGCCGGTGTACGCGGCGTGCGCTTCAACTTCGTCAAGCGGCTGGTGGATTTCACCCCCAAGGACGAGCTGATGGAGATTGCCAGCCGCATCGCCAAACTGGGCTGGCATATCGTGGTGTATTTCGAAGCGCAGGACCTGCCGGAACTGTGGGATTTCTTCACCAACCTGCCCACCACTGTGGTGGTGGACCACATGGGCCGGCCCGATGTCAGCCTGCCGGTGGACGGGCCGCAGTTTGAATTGTTCGTGAAACTGATGCGCGAACATGACAATATCTGGTCCAAGGTCAGCTGCCCGGAACGCCTGAGCGTGAGCGGCCCCAAGGCGCTGGCTGGCGAACGCCACGCCTATCACGACGTGATTCCGTTTGCCCGCAAGCTGGTGGAAACCTTCCCCGAGCGCGTGCTGTGGGGCACCGACTGGCCGCACCCCAATCTGAAAGACCATATGCCGGACGACGGCCTGCTGGTGGATTTCATCCCCCATATCGCACCGACGCCGGAGTTGCAGCAACAGCTGCTGGTGAAAAATCCCATGCGCCTGTACTGGCCGGAAGAATGCTGAGGAGCCTGCATGGCACTGGACAAACCGTATAAAGACGTGCCCGGCACCATCATTTTCGATGCCGAGCAAAGCCGCCTGGGCTACTGGCTGAACCAGTTTTGCACCAGCCTGATGAAGGCGGAAAACCGCGCCCGCTTTCTGGCTGACGAACGTGCTTATCTGGACGAGTGGCCGATGACGGAAGAGCAGAAGCAGGCGGTGCTGGCGCGCGACCTCAACCGCTGCATGGCGCTTGGCGGCAATATCTACTTCCTGGCGCGCATCGGTGCCACCGATGGCAAGAGTTTCCAGCAGATGGCCGGCTCGATGACCGGCATGAGCGAAGAGGAATACCGCAACATGATGGTGGCTGGTGGCCGCTCGGTGGAAGGCAATCGCTACATCGGTGAAGACGGCGACGCCCAGCCGCACCGCCAGCCGCAAGGCGCGGGCAGCAAGAAAGAAGGCAACTGATATGGCACGCATCACCGCATCCGTTTATACCTCGCACGTGCCGGCCATCGGCGTGGCCATGGACCTGCACAAGACGCAGGAAGACTACTGGCAGCCGCTGTTTGCCGGTTATGACTTCTCCAAGCAATGGATGAAGGACAACAAGCCGGACGTGATTTTCCTGGTGTACAACGACCACGCCACCGCCTTCAGCCTGGACATGATTCCCACCTTCGCCATTGGCACGGCGGCCGAGTACAAACCGGCCGATGAAGGCTGGGGCGCGCGTCCGGTACCGGTGGTGAAAGGGCATCCCGAGCTGGCCAGCCATATTGCGCAAAGCGTCATCCAGCAGGACTTCGACCTCACCATCGTCAACAAGATGGACGTGGACCACGGCCTGACCGTGCCGCTGTCGCTGATGTGCGGCGAGCTGGACCCGGTGAAGGACGCCTGGCCCTGCCCGGTGATTCCGTTTGCTGTCAACGTGGTGCAATACCCGGTGCCGTCCGGACAGCGCTGCTTTGCGCTGGGTCAGGCCATCCGCAAGGCGGTGGAGAGCTTTGACGAAGACCTGAACGTACACATCTGGGGCACCGGCGGCATGAGCCACCAGCTGCAGGGTGCACGCGCCGGGCTGATCAACCGCGAGTGGGACAACAACTGGCTGGACCTGATGATCAACGACCCGGTGGCCTGCGCCCAGGTGCCGCATATCGACTATGTGCGTGAAGCCGGCAGCGAAGGCATCGAACTGGTGATGTGGCTGATCGCCCGCGGCGCGATGGCCGACGTGAACAACGGAGAGCGCAGCGGCCCGCTGCCGCATGTGGCGCACCGTTTCTATCATGTCCCGGCTTCCAATACCGCCGTGGGTCACGCCATTCTGGAAAACAAGGAATAAGGAATCCCTGTCATGACAATCAAAGTAGCACTGGCTGGCGCAGGCGCGTTCGGCATCAAGCATCTGGACGGCATCAAGAATATTGCCGATGTGGAAGTGGTATCGCTGATTGGCCGCGACCTGGCCAAAACCCGCGAAGTGGCCGACAAATACGGCGTGGCCCATGTCACGGATGACCTGAACCAAACCCTGGCCATCAAGGAAGTGGACGCTGTCATCCTGTGTACGCCCACCCAGATGCACGCCGGGCAAACCGCCGCCTGCCTTGAGGCTGGCAAGCACGTGCAGGTGGAAATTCCGCTGGCCGACACCCTGGCCGGTGCCGAAGCTGCCGCCGCCTTGCAACAGGAAACAGGCCTGGTGGCCATGTGCGGCCATACCCGCCGCTTCAACCCCAGCCACCAGTGGGTACACAACAAGATTACTGCCGGCGAATTCAACATCCAGCAGATGGATGTGCAAACCTATTTCTTCCGCCGCACCAATATGAACGCGCTGGGCCAGCCGCGCAGCTGGACCGACCATCTGCTGTGGCACCACGCCGCCCACACCGTGGACCTGTTTGCCTATCAGGCTGGCAGCCCCATCGTGAAGGCCAATGCCATCCAGGGGCCGATCCACCCGCAACTGGGCATCGCCATGGACATGTCCATCCAGCTGAAGGCGGCCAACGGTGCCATCTGCACGCTCAGCCTGTCCTTCAACAACGACGGCCCGCTGGGGACCTTCTTCCGTTACATCGGCGACACCGGCACCTACATTGCCCGCTACGACGATCTGGTGAACGGCAAGGAAGAGAAGATCGACGTATCCCATGTTGCCGTGTCGATGAACGGCATCGAGCTGCAAGACCGCGAATTCTTTGCCGCCATCCGTGAAGGCCGCGAGCCCAATTCCAGCCTGCGTCAGGTTCTGCCGTGCTATCAGGTGCTGCATGCGCTGGAGCAGCAACTGGTTTAGAGCCGCTAATAAAAAACCTGGTGCTGTGTTGCGCCTCCTTGCCGTACTTTGTGTACTGTCTGCGTCGGCGCGCCTTGCCCCAGGATGCTTCGCTTTTTTTTATCGGCTCGTGGTTAAGACATTTTTGAAATCCCTTTTGTAAGCGACCCTCCTGAACAAGGCAGTCCGGTTCACCAGAACCGGCTGACCTTGTCTTTTTCTTGCAGGGTCCCCGTCAGACAGTGCAAGGACAGTTCCATGAAACAGCGACAGCTTGGCCCGTTTACCGTTTCTGCCATCGGCCTTGGCTGCATGAATCTCAGTCACGCCTATGGCGTGCCACCGTCTGCCGAGCAGGGCGGCCAGATATTGCTGGCGGCGCTGGATGCAGGCGTCACCCTGTTTGATACCGCCGCGCTGTACGGCTTTGGTGCCAATGAAGAGCTGGTGGGTCGTGTATTAAAGCCTCATCGTCAGCAGATTGTGCTCACCAGCAAGTGCGGCATGACCGGGGTAGAAGGCAAGCGGGTGATCGACGGCAGGCCGGACAGCCTGCGCCAGACCTGCGAGGACAGCCTGCGCCGTCTGCAAACCGATGTGATTGACCTCTACTACCTGCACCGCTGGGACCGGCAAGTGCCGATTGAAGATTCGGTCGGCGCACTGGCTGACCTGGTGGCCGCGGGCAAAATCCGCAGCATCGGCCTGTCCGAGGTTTCCGCTGCCACGCTGGCACGCGCCCAGGCGGTGCACCCGATTGCCGCGGTACAGAGTGAATACTCGCTGTGGACGCGCAATCCGGAAATCGCGCTGCTGGATGCCTGCCGCGAGCTGCAAGTGGCGCTGGTGGCCTTCAGCCCGCTGGGCCGTGGCTTCCTTGCCGGTGGCGTGCGCGACCCGTCCGGCTTTGCCGCCAACGACATCCGCCGCGCCATGCCGCGTTTCCAGGCTGAACACTTTAGCCGCAACCTGCGTCTGTTGGATGCGCTGCAAGGCCTGGCTGCCGAGACCGGCTTTACCCTCTCCCAGCTGGCCATGGGCTGGTTGCTGGCGCAAAGCGAGCAGGTGATTCCGATTCCAGGCACCAGCAATGTGGCGCATCTGCAGGAAAACCTGTCGGCTGACGCGGTGGAACTGAGCATGGAAGTGCTGACCCGGCTGGATGCCATCGTGAATGAAAACACGGTAAGCGGCGCGCGCTACAACGCCGCCACCCAGCAGGAAATCGACACCGAGGAATTTGGCGTTTCTGTCCAGCCAGCCTGATGGCAGGGCAGGAGACCACCGCACTATTGCTTCCATCTGGGGTGTGAACCCATGCCGACAGGGCTTTCCTGTCGGCCTTTTTTTGCCTGTAAAAACAGGACGGGCGGCTGGCTGCGGCAGATAAAAAAAGACCCGGCACAAGGCCGGGTGCTCAGCGAAGGAGGAGAAATGCTGACAACAGTGTGTGGGTTTACTGCAACTGCCCGGTGACTCAGGCAAGCGGTTCCAGCAGCATCACACCGGCTGCTGTGTTGGAGATCGGCAGGTGGTAGGTGTTTTGCAGCGCGCGCACATCGCTCTTGATGGTGGCGCGGGCGGCCAGCCACATCAGCAGCTCGATGCCTTGCGAGCCGGTATGCTCCACCAGTTGTTCCACCGTGTACTGGGTGGCCCACTTGGGCTTGTCCACCAGGCTTTGCATGAATTGCAGGTCGAAGGGCTTGTTGATGAAACCGGCGCGCTCGCCATCCAGCTGGTGCGACAGGCCACCCGTGCCAATCACCACCACGCGGGCGTCGGAATCCCAGTTGCTGATGGCTTCGCCGATGGCCTCGCCCAGCTTGTAGCAGCGGCTGGCCGACGGAATGGGGAACTGCACGGTGTTGATGCACACCGGCACCACCTTGATCGGGCAGGCGCCTTCTTGCGGCCACAGCAGTTTCAGGGGCAGGGTGAAGGCATGGTCCACCAGCATTTCCTGGCAGGTGGTGAGGTCGAATTCCTTGTTCACCAGCTGCTTGATCAGGTGCCAGGACAGTTCGGTATCACCGCTAAACGGCGGCAGGGTGGGAATGCCCCAGCCTTCGTCGGCATTGTGGTATTCCGGCGCGGCACCCACCGAGAAGGTGGGCATCTTGTCCAGGAAGAAATTCAGGCCATGGTCGTTGTACACCACCACGGCGACATCAGGTTTCACTTCGTCCAGCCAGCGGTGGATGGGCGGGAAGGCGTCGAAGAAGGGCTTCCAGTACGGTTCGCTCTGCAGATTGCCGGCAATGGCGCGGCCAATGGCCGGAACGTGGGAGGTCACGATGCTGCCTACGATTTTTGCCATGATTATTGTCCCGCGTTCAGGAGTTTCTGTTTGAATTCGTCTTTGCTCATGCCGGTTTGCTGGGCACCGATGTCCTGCACGTCCAGGCCGAAAATGCCGGCAAACTTGGCCAGGTAGTACACATTGCCGCCAGCGGCCAGCAGTTGCAGCACATTGCGGCTTTGCACTGCGGCCAGTTGCGGCTCAGTCAGGCCGAAGCGGGCGCAGTAGGCGGCTTCGTCGGCCTTGAAGGCGTCGCGGTTGGCCTTGTCGTTGAAGGAAAAGCACATCTTGTTGAGGGCATAACCCTTCTGCGCCTGAATGTCGTCAAACAGGGTGGTTCCCGGAATGGAAACGCGTTGTTGCTCCGCCATCACTTGTTCTCCCTTGTTGATTCTGGTGAGTTCAGTGTCCCTGTTTGTGGTGTGGAGATAAATGCGGTAAACCGGATGGCATACATGAAAAATTTCGATCATTTGCAGCTGGATGGCCGGCTGCTGCAATTACTGCTGACAGTAATGGAAGAACGCTCGGTCACCCGTGCGGCAGAGCGGCTGGACATGACCCAGTCCGCAGTCAGCCATGCGCTGGACAAGCTGCGGCTGATTGTGGATGACCCGCTGTTTGTGAAGTCCGGCCGCGGCATTTCGCCCACGGTAAGAGCCGAGGCGTTGGCCCAGCATGCGCGCAGCCTGCTGGAAGACATGCGCCGCTTTGTCAGTGCCGCCAGTTTTGATCCGGCCCGTTTGCAGCGCACCATCAGCATTGCCGCCAACGATTTGCAACGGGATTTGCTGTTGCCGCGCCTGTTGAACCTGTTGCAGGCCGAAGCACCGGGTGTGTCGTTGCGGGTGTTGCCCTCCGGCATTCCATCGGTGGAGATGCTGCGCAGCGATGAGTGCGACCTGGTGATTACCCCGCGCCCGCCGGATGGCAGCGACATCGTGCAAAAGCGTTTGTTTGCCGACCACTACCGGGTGTTTTACGACGCAGGCTGCCGTGCGGCACCGGCCAGTCTGGACGACTATCTGGAGGCCGAGCACGTTACGGTGGGCTATACGCCGCCGCGCATGCTGGATATTGATGATTTTCTGGCCGGGCAGGGGGTAAGACGGCGCATTGCCGCCTGGCTACCGGGTTTTGCCGGCATCGCGCCTTTTGTGCAGGGCAGTACCCGGCTGGCTACTTTGCCGGGCTTGCTGGCCAGCAACCTGCTGGCGGGGCTGGCCAGCTGTGCGCCGCCGCTCTCTTGCCCGGACATGCCGATGTATCTGGTATGGCACCAGCGCCATCGCCACGACCCGCTGCATATCTGGCTGCGCCAGCGGCTGGAGCAGGTGACGCAGCAGGCACTGGCGGCGCAGCTGCCGGGCTGATACTTCTTCCTGGAAGTGTTTGGAGCGGCTAACAAAATAGCGTAGCGTCCCTGAGGCAAGGCGCGCCGACGCCGACCGTACATAAATGTATGGCAAGGAGGCGCAAGGCTGCAGCAGGGCTTTTGTCAGCCGCGCTTAGCAGCCGCTGTCCTGCAGGCGCTGGCTGACGGTGCGGCACAGCCAGTCCACCGAACGGGCGGCGCGGCTGGCCACGCTGTGCGCGTCCTGGGTGAGGAATTCGTCATTGGCCACTTCAAAGGCGTAATTGCCCTGATAACCGGCCATTTCCAGCCGCACCAGCATGTCCACCACCGCCATGCTGTGCACGCCCTCGCCGGGGAAGGAGCGCTGGTGGCGCGAGATATGCACCATTTCTTCCAAGAGCGGCAGGTAGTCGCTCATGGCATCGGACAACTGCACCAGAAACAGCTTGTGCATGGGGATGCGGTACAGGTCGTCCAGCGGAATGCCACGGGCAAATAGGTGGAAGCTATCCAGCACCAGGCCCACGTTCTGCCGGTTTACCATTTCCACCACCTGCCATGCCGCGTGGTAGTCGTGCACATAGCGGCCCCAGGCCAGCGGCTCGAAGCCGATGCGGATACCCAGCGGCGTGGCCAGTGTGGAGAGCAGGCGCAGATGGGCGGCGGTGGTTTCCAGGTCGCCCACCGCATTGGGCGAGGTGGTGGCCGATACCACCAGCAGCTCGGCGCCCACCTGCTGCATCATGCGCATCATGGTTTTGGCCAGGTCTATCTTGTATTCCAGAAAGCGGCCGCTCATGCCTTCGAAGTCGCGCAGCGCCTCGAAGCCTATCACCTTCATGCCGCTGTGGCGCACGGTGCGCACGGTTTGCGCCAGGCCGCCTTCCTGTTCGCTCATCAAGTCCTGCGCCCACAGGGTGAGGCGGGAGAAACCGGCATCCGCCATGGCTTGCAGCTTGTCTTGCAGCTTGCCCGGCAAGGGGGCGGTGTCAATGGCAAAGCGGGTGGCATCCATGTCAGTTCTCCTTGTCCTTGCTGATGGCAAACTGCAGCAGGGCGGCATGTTCCAGCTGGTGCGCCACCTGCTGTTGTGGTCCGGACAAGTCCAGCCCCTGTTGTTGCAGCTGCTGGCGGGTGAAGGCCACATCGCGGCTGCCCAGCGTGACGCCGGTCATGCCTTCGCTGACACCATGTTCCAGCACGGCTGCTTGCAGGTGCAGGCGGATCTTGCCGCAGGGACTGACCAGCAGGTGGCTGTCTGCCGTATTGGCCGCAGTGGATGGCACAAAGCCGAACAGGTGCTGGTAGAAGTCCTGCCAGTCACCAATGCGCTCAAGCGGTACGCTTTGGGTCAGCAGGCTGATGTGGCTCAGTCCGGCATCGGTCGCGCTGTTGTCGGCGGCCAGTGGCAGGAAATCGACATCGTAAATCGAGTGTTCGCCATAGCGGTCCACCAGATACAGCAGCGAACCACCCACGCCCTGAAATGCCGGAATGTGCAGTTCCATCACTCCGGTGCTCATGTCCACCTCCCATGCCCCCAGCTCGCGCGCGCGCAGGGTGGCGGCACGGGCATCCTTCACCCGCAGCGCAATGGCGCAAATGCTGTGGCCACGCTGCTGGGCATAGTGTTGGGCAAAGCTGTCCGGTTCGGCATTGACGACGAAGTTGATATCGCCCTGACGATATAGCAGCACCTGTTTGGCGCGGTGCCGGGCGGTACAGCGAAAGCCCATGGCTTGCAGCAGCTGGCCCAGGGCATCTGGATCGGTGGTGGCGAATTCGACGAACTCGATGCCGTCCGTAGCCATGGGATTGGGCAGGGGGCTAAAGGGAAGGATGTCGGACATGGGGAACCTGTCTGGTAAGGGCTGCGGGTTCAACAAGGGCTTGCCGGTTCAATCTGTCAGCTTCAGTCAGCCAGCCGGGCAAAGTGCCGGGCCATGCGCTCGGCATCCGGGTTCAGGCCGCTGAACAGGCGGAATGCGCCCGCAGCCTGATACACCACCATGCCGCCGCCATTCATGGTAGCGCAGCCCAGCGCGTTTGCGGCCTTGAGCAGCGCGGTTTCGCGTGGGAAATAAATTACGTCGGTCACCCATAGCGCCGGGTGCAGCCATTCCACCGGTAGCGGTAGGCCAGGGTGGCCCTGCATGCCGATGGGCGTGGCCTGGATCAGGCCGTCGGCTGCTGCCAGGGCAGCGGCAACATCCTCGGCCACCATCACCCGATTCTCACCAAATCGCTGCTTCAATCGCGCCGCCAGTGCGCTGGCGCGGGCGGGGTCGGCATCGTGCAGGGTCAGTTGCTGGCAACCCAGGGTGAGGATGGCGTGTGCCACGGCGGCACCGGCACCGCCGGCACCCAGTTGTACCACGCGCTCGAGCCTGGCCTGTGGCCACTGCTGCTGGAAGGACTGGGCAAAACCCCACCAGTCGGTGTTGTGGCCAATGCGTTTGCCCTCGCGAAACTGCACGGTATTCACTACGCCGATGGCGGCCGCATCGTCCGACAGGCTGTCCAGACAGGCCAGCACCGTCTGCTTGAACGGGTGGGTGATATTGCAGCCGGCATAGCCCACGGTCTGCATGGCGGTCAGCAATGCGTCCAGCGCGGCAGCACCGGTATCCAGCGGCAGGTCGTGTAATTGATACAGGCAGCGCAGACCCTGCTGGCGGGCTTCTTCTTCATGCAATTGTGGCGAGCGCGAGCCCTGGATGCTTTGGCCGATCAGGCCCAGCAGCAAGGTATTGGCTGATGTGGTGGAGGCGGACATAGGGTGTACTTTTTATTTGTGTGCCGCGGCTGGCGGCCTGCACCTCGCATACTGCGTGGGCAGCAAGCGGGATGGCGGGAACAGGGAATGGCTCTGGTGCAGTGAAAATTTTCACGCTAAGATTGAAATGTACCTGTTGGTACGAAATATGTAAACCGGCAGCATCGCCAGACCAGGACTCACACCCAGAGCGGTGCGCCGCCAGCGCCAGTTTCCCCATTGAGGATGACCACCATGCAACACTGTATTGCCACCGTTTCTCTGAGCGGAACCCTACCCGAGAAACTGGAGGCGATTGCCGCTGCCGGCTTTCAGGGCGTAGAAATCTTTGAAAACGACCTGCTGTATTTCGATGGCTCGCCACGTGACGTACGCCGCCTGTGTCAGGAGCTGGGCTTGCAGATCATGCTGTTCCAGCCCTTCCGCGACTTCGAAGGCTGCCGCCGTGACCGGCTGCAACACAATCTGGAGCGGGCCGAGCGCAAGTTCGAGCTGATGCACGAGCTGGGTACCGACCGCATTCTGGTGTGCAGCAATGTGCAGCCGGACGTGATCCGCGATAATGCGGTGCTGGCGGACGACCTGCACCAGCTGGCCGAGCTGGCGGCAAGGCATGAAGTGCTGGTGGGTTACGAGGCACTGGCCTGGGGCCAGCATGTGAATTCCTACCGTCAGGTGTGGGACATCGTCAAAACGGTGGACCACCCTAATCTGGGCGTGATTCTGGACAGCTTCCACACGCTGTCGATCAAGGACGACCTGTCGCGCCTGCCGGAGATTCCGGGCGACAAGATCGTATTTCTGCAACTGGCCGATGCGCCCATCCTGAATATGGACGTGCTGGAGTGGAGCCGCCATTTCCGCTGCTTCCCCGGTCAGGGCGAGTTCGACCTGCCTGCTTTCCTCGGCCCCATCCTGCAAAGCGGCTACCAAGGCCCACTGAGCCTGGAAATCTTCAACGACGGTTTCCGTGCCGCACCCACCGGCGGCACTGCGGCAGATGGCCGCCGCGGCCTGCTGTATCTGGAAGAAAGCACCCGTGCCCAACTGGCCGCCAGTCGCGAAGCCAGCGCCGCCGCCGTGTTGCCGCAGCTGTTTGTGCCTGCACCACAGCCACAGTACAGCGGCGTGGAGTTTCTGGAATTCGCCGTGGACGAGGCAGCCGCCAGCCGGCTGGCGCGCTGGTTCGGCAAGCTGGGCTTTGCCCATGCCGGGCAGCACAAATCCAAGAGCGTCAACCTGTACAGCCAGGGTGACATCAACCTGATTCTGAATTCCGAGCCGGATTCCTTCGCCAACGCCTTCTTCGTGGCGCATGGCCCGTCCTTGTGTGCGTCTGCCTTCCGGGTGAATGACAGCGCCCAGGCGCTGCAACGCGCCAAGCAGTATCGCGCCCGTTCTTTCGAGAGCCGCGTCGGCCCCAACGAGCGGCAGATTCCCGCCGTGCGTGCGCCGGATGGCAGCCTGCAATACCTGGTGGACCCCGGCGCGGACGGCAGCAGCATTTACCAGTCCGACTTCGACATGCTGCCGGGGGCCGCGGCCAAGCCGGGCCTGCTCACCAGCATCGACCACTTCGCGCTGGGCCTGCCAGCGGAAACCATGGATGCCTGGATGCTGTTTTTCCGTGCCGTGTATGGCTTCCAGGCCGAAAACGAACACGTGCTGCCCGACCCCTACGGCCTAGTGAAAAGCCGGGTGCTGCACAGCCCGGATGGCAGCATCCGCATTCCGCTCAATATCTCGGAAAACCGCAATACCGCCATCGCCCGCTCGGTGTCCACCTATCGCGGTTCCGGCGTGCAGCACATTGCCTTTGCCACCGACGACATCTTTGCTGCAGTGGCCGCAGCGCGGGAAAGCGGCCTGCCCTTGCTGGAAATTCCGCGCAATTACTACGACGATCTGGCCGCGCGCTTCGATCTGCCGGATGAATTTGTCGCCAGCCTGGCCGCCGCCAACATCCTGTACGACCGCGATGCCCAAGGCGGTGAAATGCTGCATGTGTACACCGCCCAGTTTGAAGACCGCTTCTTCTTCGAACTGCTGCAACGCCGTGCCGGTTACCAGCAATATGGTGCGGCCAATGTGGCGGTGCGCCTGGCGGCACAGGCGCAGTCACGGGCGCGGCAGAATGCGCGCAGCAACTGGTATGACTAAGAGGGCATGAGCCACAGTGTATGGCAGTAAAAAGGGACACCTGACAGGTGTCCCTTTTTTTATTGCCAGCTGCTTACTTCAGCGGCGACACCGCCGTGGGCAGGGCAATGGTGGAGTGCATGTCGGTGGTGAGCCAGGCCGGGCCACCCTTGGGCGGCCAGATGCCGGCGGCAACTGCTTCGCCACGGATGCGGCTGCGTTCGTCCACGCTGGCATAGGCCCAGATATTGGTAAAACGCAGCGGGCCTTGCAGGGCAAACATGGCTACCAGGCAGGGGGACAGGGCGCTGCGCGGCGGCAGGTATTTCTGCCACAGGTCGATGGTGTGTTGCAGGCCGCCGGTCTTGATGCCGTAGGCACGGATTTCATATACCGGGCCGCTGATGCCGCTTTCGCTGCTGGGGCGCAGCGGGGCCATCCACGGGAAAGCCTGATACGCCTGCCGGTCGATGCTGCTGGCGAGGCTGCCGCAGCCATAGGGGTCGGCGCTCAGGCGGGTGCGTTGCTGTTCGGCTTCCAGTGCCGCCAGGCTGTCAAAGCCGCGCAAGATCAGCAACTGGTTGAGCTGGCCGATATCGCTATACCAGCAGCCCAGCAGTTCGCCGCCGGCGGCGGTGTCGCTGGTATAGGCCTGTACGTTCTGGGCAGCCTGGGCGGTGGTGCCAAAGGGCAGGGTGAGGGTGGCGAGTTCGTAGTACATGGGGTGTCCTTGCTTGTGTGTTCAGAGGGTTGTGTCGGGTTGGCGTCCGGCGGCGTGGTGTGCCGCCAGATAGCCGAAAGTCATGGCCGGGCCCAGGGTGATGCCGCCGCTGGGATAGTGGCCGCCCATCATGCTGTGCATGTCGTTGCCGACCGCATACAGGCCGCTGATGGGCTGGCGGTGTTCATCCAGCACTTGTGCGCTGGCATTGGTGGTCAGCCCGGCAAAGCTGCCCAGGCTGCCGGGGACCAGCTTCACCGCGTAGTACGGCCCGTGTTGCAGCGGAGCCATGCAGGGGTTGGGCCAGGCATTGTCCTTGTCACCCTGTACGCGGTTGTACGGGGTGTCGCCCTTGGCGAAGTCGCTGTCCTGCCCGGCTGCGGCTTGCTGGTTGTAGTGCACCACCTGCTGTTCAAGGGCTACCGGGTCGATGCCGCAACGGCGGGCCAGCTCTTGCAGCGTATTGCCGCGTTGCAGATAGCCATTGCGCAGCCAGCGGCCCAGCGGCATGGGGGCGGGTTTGACCGCGCCAAGGCCGTAGCGGCGGACAAAACGGTGGTCGGCCAGCAGCCAGGCTTCTGCCGGCTGACCTGCCGGGGTGGCACGCAGCAGGGCGGAGACAAAGTCGTGGTAGGAGTCAGCCTCGTTGCAAAAGCGCTGGCCATTGGCGGTAACGGCAATCAGCCCCGGTTTGGCGCGTTCGATCAGGTGCGGAAAGTGGGCGGTGCTGCCATCGGCACGCGGGGCCAGCGATACTGGTGCCAGCGCTATCGGAGACGCCATCTCGCCCATTACGCCGCCAACGGCTTCGCCCAGCCGCAGGCCGTCGCCGGTATTGCTGGCCGGGGCGGCCGACCAGTGTTCCTGCCCGGTGGGGGCATGGTCCAGCAATTGGCGTTTGCGCGCGACATCGTGCGGAAAGCCGCCGCAGGCCAGCACCACGCCACGGCTGCTGTGCACGGTGAGCGGGCCATCCGGCGTGTCCAGCAGCGCACCGCTCACCTTGTCCTGTTCGCGCAGCAACTGGCGCACCGGGCTGGACAGGCGCAGTTCTACCCCGGCTTGCAGTGCCGATGCGGCCAGCGCGGCGGCCAGCGCATTGCCGTTGACCAGTCGCATGCCACGGCCATGCAGCAGGCAGTCGCGCCAGTAGGCCAGCACACGCCGGGTGACATAGGCAAAGGAGGCGAGCGAACGGCTGGCATTGAGAAAATGGCGCAGCTCCACACCGGATGCGATGCCCATGCCCCATAGCGAAATCACGTCCAGTGGCTTTTTCAGCTGATGGATGTGCGCACCCAGCTGGCGGCCATCAAACGGTGCTGCGCATACCGAACGCCCACCGGTGGCGGCCCCGGCACTATGGCCGTGGAAGTCCGGAATCAGGTTGCCGTCGATGAAGCGCAGCAGGCTGTGGCGCTGGAAGAAGTCCACCATGCGCGGCGCGTGCGTGAGGTAAGCATCGGCCAGTGCGGGGTCGAAGTCCTGTCCCAGCTCGCTGTGCAGGTACTGGCGCGGCAGGGCCGGGTCTTCGTCTATCCCGGCGGCAATGGCCAGCGGATTGCGCGGCACCCACAGCCAGCCGCCCGACCAGGCAGTGGTGCCGCCGAATTCGGCTTCTTTCTCCGCCACCACCACCTTCAGCCCCAGCCGGGCGGCGGTGACGGCGCTGGCCAGCCCGCCAGCGCCGCTGCCCACCACCAGCAGGTCGCAATGCAGGGTGTTGGCTTGTGCTTGCGTGTTCACGTTCAACCTCAAGCAGCCAGCGGACCCTGCGCCAGCAGGAAGTCCAGCATCAGTTCTCGCACGGCGGCAAACATGTCACCACCTACCACGGTGTGGCAGCCTAGTGCTCGCGCCTGTTCAATCAGCGGGGTGACCGCCGGGGCGGTAATCACATCGCCAACAAACATCTCGCCATGTAGCTTGCTGGCATCAATCGGCAACGGGTCGCTGGCTTGCATGCCGGTGGGCGAGGCATTGATGGCAATGGCAAAGCCGCTGGGGTCGTGGCTGCCTATGCGCAGCTGGCCGGGGAAGCTGGCGTTAAGCCGGTTAATCAGCTGGTCGCGGCGGCTGGTGTCGGCATCGTGGATGGCCAGTTCGCTGACGCCGTTTTCCAGCAAGGCCAGCGCAATGGCCGAACCCGCCCCGCCAGCGCCCACCAGCAGCGCGCGCTTGCCTTCCGGCTGGCAGCCAGCTGCGCGCATGGCGGCTACATAGCCGGCGCCGTCACACATGTCGCCGTGCCAGCTGCCGTCGGCATTGCGCCGCATCACGTTGACCGCGCCCAGGCGGCGCGCCCGGTCGCTGCTGCTGCTGCACTGGGCATACATGGCGAACTTGTGCGGCACGGTGACGATGATGCCGTCCAGATTACCCGCCAGGCTGATGCCCTTGACGTAGGCATCCAGATTGGCCGGGCTGACATGGCTGGGCACCAGAATGGCATTACGGCCTTGCTGTTGCAGGGCGGCGCTGACGCCAGCCGGGGATTTCACCTGGGCGATCGGGTCGCCCACGATGGCCAGTACACGGGTGGCACCATCCAGTTGCAGGGTTTGGGTCATGTTGTGCTCTCCTTATTGGGTAACGGTGTCGCGCGTCTGGGCGCGGGTGTGGCGTTGGCTGGCGTGGGTGGCGGCAATGCTGGCAAATACCAGCGCCGGGCCGATGGTGATGCCGGGCGCGGTATACACACCGCCCATGATGGAATGCATGTCATTGCCCACCGCATACAGGCCGGCAATGGGCTGGCCGTCGCGGCCCAGTACCCGCGCCTGGGTGTCGGTTTGCAGGCCGGTGGCCGCACCGATGTCGCCGGGGTACAGCCGCACCGCGTAATACGGGGCTTCGGCGAGCGGGCCGATATTGGGGTTGGGCTGACCGCGTGAGGGGTCGCCCATGTTTTGCTGGTAGGCGGTTTCACCACGGTGGAAGTCGCTGTCCACGCCGCTGGCGGCAAAGCGGTTGTTGCGCGCCACGCTGTCCTCCAGCGTGGCCGCATCCATGCCCAGCTTGCCGGCCAGCTCGGCCAGTGTGTTGCCTGCGGTCAGGTAGCCATCGGCCAGGTAGGGTTCCAGGTTCTTGCCGCCGGGGCGCACCATGCCGATGCCGTACTGGCGCAAGGCGGCAGCATCGCAAACAAGGTAGGCCGGAATGCTGGGCGTGCTGCGATTGGCTTGCTGCATGGCCAGGCCAAACAGGTGGTAGGAGGTGCTTTCGTTGACAAAGCGCGCGCCACGGGCATTGACGGTAATCATGCCGGGCTTGGCGCGGTCCAGCATGAAGTGCGGAAACACCGCCTGGCTGCCATCGGCACGGCGGCGCAGTGATACCGGTGCCCAGAACGCCGGGCTGAGGCTGCCTTCGGCCAGTTTTGCACCAAGGTCGCGTGCCAGCTGCTGTGCCTGACCGGTATGGCCGGGCGCGCCGGGGCACCAGTCCATCTCTATGCCCGGCAGCAGGCGGGCGCGTTGTTCCGGGTCGCGGTTGAAACCGCCGCTGGCCAGAATCACCCCCTGCTTTACCTTGATGCTGCGGCTGGTCTTGCCCTGGCACAGGGTGAGGCCGTACACGCCGCGCTCATCGTGCCGGATGTCGCTGGCCTGACAGCGCAGTGCCAGCTGCACATTGCCCCGTTGCGACAGCGAATACAGCAGGCGGCCTACCAATGCATTACCCATCACCAGCCGGGTGCCGCGCGGGTAGGACAGACGGTCGCTGGCATGGCGCAGCAGCAGCTTGAGCGAGTGCCTGAACGAAGGCAGCGAGGACTTCAGCTTAAGCAGGTGGTTGATGTCGGTGCGGTCCACCATCATGCCGCCCAGCACGGTGAATTCGGGGATGGGCGGGCGCAGTACGGCAAGCAGCTCGCCCAAGAGGCGGCCATCAAAGGGCAAGGGTTCCAGCGCCCGGCCATTGAGGGTGGAGCCGGGCAGGTCGGAAATGTAGTCCGGGTGTTTGGGGTAGGGGCGGAATTTCACCTCGGTGGCTGCTTCCAGCGCGGCTACCACGGCCGGGCCGGCTTGCAGGAAGGCCTGGCGCAGTGCCGGGTCGGCCCGTTCGCCAATGGCCTTGTCCAGATAGCGGGCTGCTTCGGCCAGGGTGTCTTGCGGATTCACCCGCGCGCTGTGCAGGGTGCCGGGTATCCAGGTGGTGCCACCAGACAGGGCGGTGGTGCCGCCCACGTATTCGCTGTGTTCCACCAGCAGCACTTTCTGTCCGGCAAGGCCGGCAAACAGTGCGGCAGCCAGCCCGGCACCGCCGGCACCAATCACCACCACATCAAATTCACTGCCTTGTGCAGGCAGGTTTTCCAGTTGCAACAGCATGTCAGTCTCTCCGTATTGCTGTCTTGCGTCCGTTTTGTTGCATAAAAGCAACCAGTCGGTACGTTTTGTGAATTTTTTTAATGGAAGATTGTTACGTGCCAGCCGACTCCAGCGCTGTGCCGTAGGTGCGCTGCAATATTTGTTGTGCAGCACTGCGCAGCAGCTTGGCCCGCTCCACGGCACCCAGATGGGCCTTGCTGTGCATCGGCACTTCCAGCGCAATCGGCAGCTCCGGCGGCAAGGCCAGCAGCAGTTCGCCCAGCGCCAGCCCGCCATGGCCCGGTGGCATGCGCTCGGCGCGGGCCTGGTACAGCAGTTGTTCGATGGAGTCTGGCTTGGCGGCCGGGGCATCGCACAACTGCATGTAGTGCAGGCGCTGGTCTGGCACCTTGGCCAGCATGGCCGGGGTATCACCGGCGCGGTCGAAGTGGATGGCATCCACCAACAGGGCGGCATTGTCCTGGCCAGCCTGTTCCAGCAGTTGCAGGGCCATGGCGATGTTGCGGATGTCAGTCCAGGGCATGGGCTCGATATTCATGCTCAGTCCCAGCGGCGCGCCCAGTTCACACAGCCGGGCAAAACTGTCCACGCAGCGGGCAAAGTCCGGGTCGTTGCCGGCCACCAGTACCTCGCGTGCGCCCAGCCGGGCGGCGCTTTCCAGCATGGGCAGATAGCTGGCGACATCAAGCTCTGCTTTAAGGCGAAGTATTTCCACATCAGACACTTGCAGGCCGCTGTCTTGCAGGCGCTGCAAGGTTGCGCGCAGCAGCGGGCTGTTGCCCAGCATGTCGTGTTGCGGTTCTTCGGCGGTGGCCGGCAGCAGGCGCAGGCCCACATGGCTGAAGCCGGCAGCAGCGGCGCAGCTGACCATGTCGGGCGGGGATAGCTCCAGCATGCTGAGGGCAGCAAGGGCGAGCTGGCGTGGTGGCATGAGTCTCTCCTGTATTGCTGGCGCAGGCGGAGGGCGTGCTTGCCTTCCCCTGCCTGGCCAAGCTGTTTTGCGGTGGCTGATGGCTGGGCAGTATGCAATTGCAAAAAATGGAATGCAATTCAAAAAAATAACTTTGTTTTGGTTTTGCGCTGGGGTGTCGTGTCCGGCGGCCATTACTGGCAGGCGACAGGTATGCGCTTTTGCTTGTCGGTTTCAGCCGGAAAATGCAGGCCGGGCTTGCATTTGTGGCGTGACAGGGCTCAGGGATTTCCCGCACTGAAACAGGGCGGGGCAGCGGATTTCTGTGCTTGTTTCCGGCTGTTGTATTTTTTTAATGTACTGATTTGACGTAGGAAAACTACAAAAACCAGGCGCTGGTGCATGACATGGATATCTGCACATGGATGGGGCGCTGTTATCGTAAATCGGTATAACTGATAGATTTTTTGCGGTATGTTTTTGGGAATCATGCCAAGTCAGAATGCGATCCATGCCAGTGACGCATGGACAAGCATGCCAAGCCCAGGCAGCACCAGGCAGCAAGCGGTGCACGGCCGGACCAGCCCGTCATCAGCGGCAGGCTCCACCCACCAACAGCAAAGACGCCGACAAGGGACAGCAGCTTCACCAGCCTGCAGCTGACCGGCAAGGGCAGGGCAGACAGCCAGAACAACAAGGCAGCGATTGATAGTCAGCGCTGCAACAGGAGACAAACAGATGAGTAAGGCCAGCAATGTCATCAATGTTCGGTCATTGATCGACGATCGTCCCATCAACCGCTTTCAGTGGCTGGTGGTGTTTTTCGGATTCTGCATTATCGCGGCCGACGGTTTTGACGTGGCCATCATGGGTTTCATCGCCCCGGAACTCAAACGCCTGTGGCATGTGACCAACCCGCAGCTGGCACCGGTACTGAGCGCCGCGCTGGCGGGCCTGACCCTGGGTGCCTTGTTTGCCGGTCCGCTGGCAGACTACCTGGGCCGCAAGGTGGTGCTGGTGTTGTCGGTGTTCTTCTTCGGATTCTGGACGCTGGTGACGGCCACTTCGGGTGACATCACCCATCTGGTGATCTTCCGCTTCCTCACCGGCCTGGGCCTTGGTGCTGCCATGCCCAATGTCGGCACGCTGGTGTCGGAATTTGCGCCGGAACGCCGTCGCTCCTTCCTGGTTACCGTGGTGTTCTGCGGCTTTACCGTGGGTGCTGCCGGTGGTGGCTTCCTGTCGGCCTGGATGATTCCGCATTTCGGCTGGCAAAGCGTGCTGATTTTTGGTGGTGTGCTGCCGATTGCCGTCTCTATTGCGCTGTTGCTGTTCCTGCCGGAATCAGTACGTTTCCTGGTAGTGCGCAATGCCCCGGCCGCCCGTATTGCCAAGATCGTGCAACGCCTGGCGCCGGACCTGTCCATGAAAGATGCCAGCTTCACCATGGGCAATGCCGATACCGCACTCAAGACCAATTCCATCCGCACTGTGCTGTCCCGCCAGTACCGCTTTGGTTCCTTCATGCTGTGGCTGGGTTACTTCATGGCGCTGTTCGTGGTCTACCTGATGGGCAGCTGGATGCCGACCCTGGTGAAGGAGTCTGGCTATACACTGGCTGATGCCGCCTTCATCGCAGCCTTCTTCCAGTTTGGCGGCCCGGCAGGTTCCCTGTTCATGGGCTGGTGCATGGACCGCGCCAATCCGCACAAGGTGCTGGCAACGACTTATGCCTTGGGTGCACTGCTGCTGTTCGGTTTCACCTCGGTAGCGCATGAATTGCCGTTGTTGTGTGTGCTCACCTTCGCCGTGGGCTTCTGTTTCAACGGCGCCAATACCGGCATGAATGCCTTGTCTGCCGGCTTCTACCCCACGGCGGCGCGTGCCACCGGTTCCAGCTGGATGCATGGTGTGGGCCGTATCGGTGCGGTACTCAGCGCCTTTGCCGGTGGCCAGATGCTGGCCTGGGGCTGGACCTTCTCCCAGGTGTTTGCTGCCCTGGCCGTCCCGGCCGGCATCATCGTGCTGTCGCTGCTGCTGAAAAACCTGGCCAGCAAGGGCTTGCCGGTACAGCCGGTAAGTGCTGCCAGCAAGGCCATGCACCATTGATGACAAACTGACGGGCTGCTGACTCAGTCGGCCGCCCGCTCCAGATAGGCCAATACCGTATCAATGACGATTTGCCGGTGACGGCTGGCGTGTTCGGGCAGGGTGAGATCGCGCCCGAACAGGCTGGCAAAGGTGTGGCGGTTGGATACGCGGTAGAAGCACAGCGAGCTGATCAGCATGTGGACGTCGATGGCATCCGCCTGGTCGTGGAATACCCGGTCGGCAATGCCACGCGCCAGAATGCCTTCCACCACCTCGATCACGCTGCGGTTGCGCTGGCGGATGATGTCGGAATCGGCAATATGCCGCGCCTGGTGGATGTTTTCGATACTTACCAGCCGGCAGAAGTCGGGATGGTTGTGGTGGTAGTCGAAGGTAAAGCCGGTGAGCAGGGCCATGGCTTCGCGCGGTGGCAGGCCTTCCAGCTGCAGCTGTTTTTCGATATCGCGGATTTCGCCATACACCCGTTCCAGCACCGCGATGTACAGCTCCTTCTTGCTGCGGAAGTGGTACACCACCATGCGTTTGTTGGTATTGGACTGCTCGGCGATATTGTCCAGCCGGGCACCGCTGAAACCGTGCTGGACAAATTCGGACTGGGCCGCTTCCAGAATGCGCTGGCGCATGCCTTCGGGGTCGTTCTTGCGCCGGGTGGGCAAGCTGGGGCTGTCTGTGGACATCAAAACCGGATACCAATGAAAGGAGAAGTGGCAATAAAGGCTGAATCTGCCCGCTTTTGATGACCAATGTCAATCTGCCGACAGCCAGCGTCAGCAGCGAGCAGCGTAGTAAGGGGTGGGGCCACTCGCGCAGGCCGTGCCCGGATTGAGGATTAATTTTAAACAAATATCAATCTGTGAATAAACAGATATGGAGATAATCGTGAAACACAAGACCCAATTGCTGCTGCTGGCTTCCCTGTCCCCGCTGCTGGCCAATGCCGCGCTGGCGGACGATTCCACGGTCACCATTTATGGCCGTATCCATGCCGACTTTGAAAATACCAAGTCCGGCGCGGCCAGCACGGCTTTCTCCACCAACAAGGTACAAAACGACACCTCGCGCATCGGCTTCAAGGGGACCGAGGACCTGGGCAACGGCCTGAAAGCCATCTGGCAGGTGGAATCCGGCGTGGCCATCGACGATGGTTCCGGCACCGGCTCCAATACCTGGGCTGGCCGCGAAAGCTTTATCGGCCTGAGCTCTGATCAGCTGGGTACGCTGAAGGCCGGTAACTTCCTGGTAGCCATTGACGACTTGCACTATATCGCCGGCAACAGCTTCCAGTACGCCACCGGTATTTCCAACGATGCCACGCTGTGGGCCAATGGCGGCAGCCTGGCCAGCGGCGGTTTTGATGTGCGCGCCGGTAATTCGGTAAGCTATCAGACTCCCAGGTTCAATAATGTCACGGCACGTATCCAGTATTCGCTGACCAGTGGCACCGGCGGTGCCGAAACCACCAGCCATGGTGCAACGCTGGTATCCGGCAACCTGACTTATGACGATGGTCAGCTGCGCGTGGGTTACGGTTTCCAGCAAAACCGCGCCATGCAGGTCATGTCCAGCAACTTCTACCAGAACGGCCTGATGCACATGCTGGCGGTGGGTTACAACTTCGGCAGCGTGTATGTGGGTGGCCTGGTGGAACATGACATCCTGGACAACATCAACCAGACCGGTAACAGCCGTAGCCGCAATTACGGCAGCCTGATTGGCACCTACACCACCGGCGCCAATATCTTCTCGGCCCAGTATGGTCAGGCCGCGTCGTGGAAGGGATCGGCTGCGGTGCAGGACAGTGGCGCCAAGATGGGCACGCTGGCTTACAACCGTGTACTGAGCAAGACCACCCAGGTGTATGTGCTGCTGACCGAGCTGCACAACCAGGCCAATGCCACTTATGTGCTGGGCGGCAACCCCAGTGCCACAGCCGTGGGTGCCAGCAAGCAGCATTCGCTGGCCGTGGGCATGTGGAAAAACTTCTGATTCTGATACCTCCAGCTCAACCGCAGGGTGGGGACGACCCGTCCTGCGGTTTTATCCGTTTGTCTGCCCATGCAACTTGCTGACCGCTTTAGCCCTTCCTCACTGATCGCCTTGCTGGTGGCCGGCGCATTCTTCATGGAAAACCTGGATGCCACGGTCATCAACACCGCCTTGCCTGCCATGGCGGCAACTTTTGGCGTGCAGCCGGTGGACCTGAACATCGGCATCACTGCTTATTTGCTGACCCTGACACTGTTGATTCCAGCCAGCGGCTGGCTGGCCGACCGGTTGGGCTGCCGTCGGGTGTTCATGGCCTCCATCGTACTGTTCACGCTGGCATCCTTGCTGTGCGCCATGTCGCAAAACCTGTGGCAGTTTGCCCTGGCGCGGGTGCTGCAAGGCATTGGTGGCGCGATGATGGTGCCGGTGGGGCGGCTGGCCGTATTGCGCAACACGCCCAAGCAAAACCTGATGCAAGCCATCGCCATGATTACCTGGCCGGGGCTGGTGGCACCCGTGCTGGGGCCGCCATTGGGTGGCTTCATCACCACCTATGCTTCCTGGCACTGGATTTTCCTGCTGAACCTGCCCTTGGGCATCGTGGCACTGGGGCTGGCCTGGTGGCTGATTCCTCCGCAGGATGACCTCGCCGCCGCCAACCGTTTTGATTGGCCAGGCTTCCTGCTGTGCGGCATGGCCTGTCTGTTGCTGATGAGCGGGCTGGAGCAGGTGGGCGGCCACGGCCACCTGATGCTGGCCATACTCTGCTTGTTTTGTTCCGGCGCACTGTTGACGGGCCTGTGGCGGCACTGCCAGCGTAGCCATGCCCCCTTGCTGGATTTGTCCATCCTGCGCATTCGCACTTACCGCACCACCATTGTCGGCGGCTCTTTATTGCGCGCTGCCATCAATACCACGCCGTTTTTGCTGCCGTTGATGTTCCAGTTGGGCATGGGCATGGATGCCTTCCGTTCCGGCCTGCTGCTGCTCACCCTGTTTGCCGGCAATCTGGGCATGAAGGTGTTGACCAGCCGCACGCTGCGCCGCTTCGGTTTTCGCAGCACGCTGTTACTGAGTGGCCTGGCGCTGGTGCTGCTGACCTTGCTGATTGCCACCTTCGGGCCGGATACGCCTTGGCCCTGGCTGGTGCTGGTGTTGCTGCTGTCCGGCATGGCCCGTTCCATGACCTTTACTACCTTGAGTACCCTGGCTTTTGTCGACGTGCCGCCAGCACAGATGAGCCACGCCAATACCCTGTTCAATATGCTGCTGCGCATGGCCTATGGCTTCGGTATTGCCATTGCGGCGGTCGGCCTGCGCATGGCTGCGTCCTGGTTGCCGCAGGCCAGTGTGCTGACGCATTACCATTTTGCCTTTGTGCTACTGGCTGGCCTGACCTTGCTGGCACTGTGGGATGTGTGGCAACTGCCGCCGACTGCCGGGCAGCTATTGAGTCAGCAGCCGCGGCATTGATGCCGCCAATATCTGTTTGGACAGACGGCAAGGGTAATGCCATGCTTCTGGCTTGGTCGTCAGGCCGGGACAGCATGACAGGCTCCGCCTGCGCGGCGGGCAGGCATCACGATAACAAGGTTGGGTGTATGGATTTGAAACAGTTGCAGTACTTTACCTGTGTGGCGGAGCTGGGCAGTTTTACCCGCGCCTCAAATGCGCTGAACATTGCCCAGCCGGCGCTCAGCCGGCAGATCCGCATGCTGGAAGTGGAGCTGCGGCAGAACCTGCTGATTCGCAATGGCCGTGGGGTGACGATGACCGAGGCGGGCAAGGTATTGCTGGAGCACAGCCTGGGCATTTTGCACCAGGTGGAGCGGGTGAAGGAGGAACTGGGCAAGGTGCGTGGCGCCATGGCCGGCCATGTGGTGGTGGGTTTGCCGCCCAGCCTGCTCAAGGTATTGGCGGTGCCGCTGACCAAAACCTTTCGCGCCCGGCTGCCCAATGCCTCGCTGTCCATCTGCGAGGGCTTGTCGGTCACCATGCACGAGGCGCTGGTGGCCGGGCGGCTGGACGTGGCCCTGCTGTACAACGTGATTCCCTCGGCAGAAGTGGAAACCTTCCCCCTGCTGGAGGAGGAGCTGTTCCTGATGACGGCCCGCTTTGACCATGCGCCGGACAGCATTACCCTGCGCGAGGTGGCCGGCACGCCCTTGATCATCCCCAGCCGGCCCAACTCCATTCGCATGCTGGTGGAGTCCGAGCTGGCCAATATCGGCTGCCGCCCCAACATCGAGCTGGAAATCGACGGCGTGTCCGCCATTCTGGAACTGGTGGCCGATGGCTATGGCTCGGCGGTGCTCACCCGCAGTGCGGTGGCCTCGCTGGCCGATGCCTCGCGCTTTACCGTGCGCAAGATTGTCGAGCCGGTGCTGTCCAGCAAGCTGGCCATGGCCATCAGCCTGCGCCACCCCTCAACACTGACCCAGCAGCTGTTCATCGACCTGATTCGCGAGCAGATCCGGGTCTGGCTGGGCTACGAGCAAGCCGTCTGAGTCGGCTAGCGCAGGTGCTGTAGCAACTGGTCGGCCACCGCCTGCCATTTCGAGCTGGAAATCACCGCGTGGCCGGCATCCTCGATGATCACCGCCTCGGTATCGTAGGAGCGGGCGGTGGCGGCCACCACCTCTGGCGGAATCAGGCGGTCGCGGCTGCCGCCGATGACCTGCACCTGCGCGCTGATATTGTCCGGATTGACATAGGCAGGCTTGCCCTCGGCCGCTTGCAGGGCGATGGCCTTGCCCAGCGGGTCGCCCATGAATTCGACCACCGGCTCCAGCGTGCCCGGCAGCAGGCCCCAGGGCGGTACCGAGCAGATCAGGCTGGCCTTGCGTATGCGCTGATTGCCGTCCAGCACGCGCTGGGTGAGAAAGCCGCCCATGGAGTGGCCCACGATCAGCACCGGTTTGTCGGCCAGCTGTTCCAGGACGTGGTAGACGTCTTCCTCATAGCCGCGCAAGGTCTGGTTGGCGCGGGCCGGGCTGCCGCCATGGCCGCGCAATGACAGGGCGGTGCTGCTCAGGCCGTGGCGGGCAAAGTAGGGCAGGAAGTTTTCCCGCCACTGCCAGCCATCTCCGGCCACGCCGTGAATGAACAGCACATGGGCGCGTGCTGCCACGGCATCGGCATGAAACAGTTCGATGCCATCGTTCATCTCGTAGCGGCAGGCTGCGGCCGGGTCGGCCTCGGCCAGCTGGATCTGGCAAGAGGTCTCCTCGCCGTCCTGGGCAAAGCGGGTGGTCAGGCCACGGCATAGCGAGGCCATGCGGCCATTGCGGCGCAGATACTGGATGCGCAGGCTGTTGACCTTGCGGCGGCGGGCATGCTCCAGCGCCTGGTCGAACAACATGCGGCCTATGCCCTTGCCCTGGCAGAAGCTGTCCACGCTGATGCCCAGCTCGCCGCAGGGATGGCCTTCATGCTGGAACACCGCGATATGCACCACGCCGATCAGCAGGCCACGGTACAGCACACCGATGACGATGTCGCGATTGAAATTGATGCGGTCGACGTAGTCGGCGAGGGCGGCCTCGCTCATTTCCAGACCAAAGCGGGTAAAGCGGTCTTCGTCGCTCAGTATTTGCAGGTGTGCAAGAACGGCCGGGCGGGTGGTTGCCTGAAGCCGGCTGAATTCGACGTTCATGAGGCTTCCTTCATTGTGCATTGCAGCAATGTTGAGTGTAGGCTTTTCCTCCGCCAATGCAAGCAGCAGCGGCAACAGGCGGTGCAGGCCGCGCCTGGCCGCAGACCGTCAGCCATGACAAAGCCCCGCCGTGGCGGGGCTTGGCTGGCTGCAGCGACCGGGCCGGGCTAGAAGCCCAGGCTTTCCAGCAGGTCGTCCACTTGCTGCTGGTTGGACACCGCGTCGGGCTGGCCTTCCGGATTGATGACCGGGCCGTTGAGCAGATTGCTGTCCAGTTCTCCCTTTTTGTGCTCGGGTGAAAACTGCACCAGCAAGGTCAGCATTTCTGTTTCCAGGTTCTTGAACATGTCCATCATCTTCTTGATGACCTGGCCGGTCAGATCCTGAAAGTCCTGCGCCATCACGATTTCCAGCAGCTGGGTATTGGTTTCGTGGGTTTGCTGCGGCACCTGGTTCAGGTACTGGTGGGTATCCTGCGCCAGCTGCTTGAATTCCTCGGTGGACAGCTGGTTGGCATAGAGCAGGTTCCAGCGTTCGGCCAGGGTTTTCGAGTGGTTGCCCAGATGGTCCTGCAGCGGCTGGGCGACATCGATGGCATTGAGCACCCGGTCGGCCGCGCTCTTGGTGAGCGAGGCGATGTAGCTCAGCCGGTCGCGGGCGTCCGGTATGGCGTCGGCAACGCGCTCCAGCGACTTGTCATAGCCCATGTCGCGCAGGGCATTGTGCATTTTGCGGGTGATCTGGCCGATCTGTTCGTACATCTCTTCGCTGTCATTGGTGCTGCCGGCCTCGGGCTGGGCTGCCACTGCCACCGGGGCAGGAGCCTCTTGCTCTTTGTGCTGGCTGGCAATGCTGTCAAACAGTGCTTCGAGATCCGGGGAATCTCCGCTATCAAGAATGTGATCCGGCACGATAGCCTCTCCTCTGTGTTGACCTGGCAAGTTGGTTGGCCATGTTGATGCGTTTATTTGTTCATGGTCTGGAAGATCTTGTTCATCTTTTCTTCCAGCGTTGCGGCGGTAAAGGGTTTGACGATGTAGCCGCTGGCACCGGCCATGGCCGCTTCGACGATGTTTTCCCGCTTGGCTTCGGCGGTAATCATCATGAAGGGCAGATGCTTGATCTGCTGGTCGGCGCGTACTGCTTTCAGCAGCTCGATGCCGGTCATGTTCGGCATGTTCCAGTCGGAAACGATGAAGTCGAAGTTCTGGCTCTTCAGCTTGTGCAGGGCCACCTGGCCGTCCTCGGCTTCGTCTATATTGGTAAATCCCAATTCTTTCAACAAATTGCGAACAATTCTTCTCATGGTTGAAAAATCATCGACCACCAGGAATTTGATATTCTTGTCCACCATGAATGACAGCTCCAGAAAAATGATTTTCCACGGAATCGGCAGCGCTGCGCCCTCGTTTTGTTTCCTGTCAGTACGGTCTTATCTTTGCAGGTAAGGCATCAGGGTTTCAGACAAGACGGCGGGATCGAACTTGGCCACATAGGCATCCACCCCCACGCTGGAGCCCATTGCCCTGTTGGCGTTGGAGGACAGCGAGGAGTGCATGATGACCGGGATGCCCTTGAAGCGGACATCGGATTTGATCAGTTTGGTCAGCACATAACCGTCCATTTCCGGCATTTCCGCATCCACCAGAATGATCTTCAGATAGTCGTGCAGCGACTCGTCTTCGCCCCAGCTGCGGCTGGCCAGCACTTGCAGGCGGTCCCAGGCTTCGCGGCCATTGGTGGCCTGCTGAAACTTGATGCCCATCTTTTCCAGCACGCTGGTGATTTCCTTGCGCGCCACCACCGAGTCGTCGACGAAGAACAGGTACTGGTCGGTTTCCAGCTGTGCCTGCGGAATGTCCGGCAGCCGCGGTTCGCCAATCACCGATGCCAGGATTTGTTCCACATCCAGGATGGAGATCAGCTTGCCGTCTTCCAGTTCGGTAATGGCGGTGATCATGCTGGAGTTGCTACCGCTCATCATCATGTTTTCCGGGGCGCGTACCCGGTCCCAGTCGACGCGGATGATATGGTCGACCGAATCCACCAGAAAAGCCTGGGTGCTTTTGTTGAATTCGGTGACGATCATGGTGTCGAACTTGTGCTGGCCGCGTTCGGGGTCGACAAAGCTGGCCAGCGAAATCACCGGGATGATGTTGCCGCGCAAGGACAGCACGCCCTGCACGCCAAAGGGCATGTTGGGGGTTTTGGTGATGGCCGGCGTCTGCGATACCTCGCGCACCTTGAATACATTGATGC
>NZ_JAELTZ010000051.1:0-28348 GCF_016429115.1 Aquitalea sp. ASV15
ACTTGCACCAGGCCGCCCACCGGGTCGCAGGTCAGTCCCAGATTGTGTTCCATGCCGATTTCCGCCGCATTTTCCACTTGTTCCGGCGTGCCGCCCATCACCTCGGCCAGCGCGCCGGCGGCCATGGAGCAGGCCGAGCCCACTTCGCCCTGGCAGCCGACTTCGGCGCCGGAAATGGAGGCATTGAGCTTGAACAGGATGCCAATCGCCCCGGCAGTCAGCAGGTAGCGCACGATGCCGTCTTCGCTGGCGCCCGGCACAAAGCGCGAATAATAGTGCATGACCGCCGGGATGATGCCAGCCGCGCCATTGGTGGGCGCGGTGACGACGCGGCCACCGGCGGCGTTTTCCTCGTTCACGGCCAGCGCATACAGATTGACCCAGTCCATCACCGTCAGCGGGTCGCGCAGCGCGGCTTCCGGCGCGGCCAGCAGTTTCTGGTACATGTCGGCAGCACGGCGTTTTACCTTCATGCCACCGGGCAGGGTGCCTTCGCGCTGGCAGCCGCGTTTGACACAGGCTTGCATCACCCCCCAGATGGTCAGCAGGTCGCGGCGCACTTCTTCCTCGCTGCGCCAGGCCAGTTCGTTTTCCAGCATGATCTGGCTGATGCTCTTGCCCTGTTCCTTGCACAGCGCCAGCAGTTCGGCGGCGCTATTGAAGGGGTGCTTGAGTTCGGTGACGCCCGGCGGGGTGAAGCCGGCCTCGATGGCCGCCTCGTCCACCACGAAACCACCGCCCACCGAATAGTAGGCGCGCTTGGACAGGCTGTTGCCTGCGGCGTCGTAGGCTTCAAAAATCATGCCGTTGGGGTGGTAGGGCAGGGTCTTGCGCTTGTGCAGGATCAGGTCTTCGGCCTCGTTGAAGGCGATGTCCTGCTGGCCCAGCAAGTTCAGCCGCTTGCTGCTGCGGATTGCTGCCAGCAAGTCCGGCACGGCATCGGTATCCACCAGGTCGGGCAGTTCGCCCGCCAGGCCCAGCAGCACGGCGGTGTCCGAGCCGTGACCCTTGCCGGTGGCACCCAGCGAGCCATACATCTCGCTGCGTACGCGGCGGGTGGCGGCCAGCAGGCCGTCCTTGTCCAGCCGGGCGACAAACTGGCGTGCGGCGCGCATGGGGCCGACGGTGTGCGAGCTGGACGGGCCGATGCCAATCTTGAACAGGTCGAAAACGCTGATAGCCATATTGCTCTCTTGTCTGCTGCGGGCAGGCCGTTTGCGGGCGCTGCCGGTGTTTCGGATGCGGGCCGCCTGTTATTGGAAGCGGCCCCTTGATGTAGGTGTCAGCCTGTCATGTTTTGTGCGTGCGGACTGTTCTGCTTCCGGCCATCAGGCGTCGCGAAGCGTCTGATCCGCTGTTGTTTGCGGCAGTAAATGCCGTGTGCGTGACGGCTCATGGTGGCTGGCGCAGCGATGGCAGGCAGGGCGGGCGAGGGCAGGCAGGCTCCATCGCTCGCAAACCGGGCAGGCCGACGCATGCTGACATGATGCAGTCACTGCCCCCTCTGTCCTTTTGCCTGAGAGATTGCGACCGCAGGGCTGTCTCAGGCTGCTGACAAGGTAATTTGACAGGATTGCGCAGGAGCCGCGCCTTCCGGCGCGCGCATTGATTCCGCAGCCTTCCTGTCTGTTCCCGATACCCCGCCCTTGTCCTGACTATTGAAGAAGGGAGCCGCGCTTGCATTTCAGAAAGCGCGAGGGGTTTGTCAACAATCTTCGACAACGCGTGCTGTCTTTTCCTTCGGCGAGGCCGGGCGTACTGGCCCGGTCCTTCTCTCCAGAGAGCCAGACGACGGCGCGGTTCTTTTGCCTGAGAGTTTCTGGGGCGATACCCCTTCGGCGTCACCGCAAAGGTGATCTCTCCCGCGCCATCCAGTACGGCTGGCTGGCACTGTAGATAAGCCGGGAATGGCTGTCAACGCCAATATTGACGCGGGTTTTGATGTGCGCTTGCAGCATGCGCCGGCGCATGAAAAAAGCCGCCTGCAGGAGCAGGGCGGCCAAGGCGGGTGAGGTGGAAAATCAGTGTGCGACAGTAAAGCGCTGGCGGCTGTGACGCGGTGTTTCCGCTTCGTCGACGATGGCAACGGCGAGGTCGGCCACGCTGATGCCGGCGGGGGCTTCTCCATCCATCAGCAGCGTATCGCCACCCAGACGGTACTGACCGCTACGCGCGCCCGGCGCCAGCATGGCCGGCGGCGACAGGAACACCCAGTCCAGCGCGGTTTCCTGTTGCAGGTCGGCCAGTGCCTGGCGCGCGCCTTTGGCGCCTTCCTTGTATTCGGCAGGGAAGTGCGGGGTGTCGATCAGTTGCACACCCGGTGCCACGTACAGGCTGCCGGCACCGCCCACTTCCAGAAAGCGTTTCACCCCTGCCTGTTTCACCCCGGCAACAATGGCGGCATGGCCCTTGAGGAAGAGGGCGCGGATATCGGCCTTGTCCCAGCCGGGATTGAAGGCGCTGATCACCATGTCGTGGCCGGCCACGGCGCTGGCAATGGCGGCGGCATCATAGGCATCGGCCTTGACGGCGTGCAGTTGCGGGTGGGCGGGCAGGCGCTCCGGACGGCTGACAATGGCAGAAACCTGATGCTGGCGGGCCAGCAGCTCTTGCAGAATGGCCGAGCCAACAAAACCGCTAGCGCCGATCAGTGCTATTTTCATCTTGCTTTCCTTTCGATAATGGATGGAAGCAACTGTAATCGCTTGCTGATCTGCTGATAATCCGGCGATACTGCCATTAATAAATTAGCTGAACTTAATAATATGGAAATGTTACGGCGTATGGCGGTGTTTGCCACCGTGGTGGAGCAGGGCTCGATGATTGCCGCTTCGCGGCAGCTGGGCATGACGCCTTCGGCAGTGAGCCAGCATATCAGCAAGCTGGAAGCCGAGCATGGCGTGTCCTTGTTGCACCGGACCACGCGCAGCCTGACCCTGACCGAAGCCGGCAGCCTGTTTTACCAGGGCTGTGCCGACATGCTGGCGGCCGCCCAGCTGGCCGAGCAAAGGCTGAGCGAGCTGCGCGATGCACCGGTGGGCGAGCTGCGGCTGGCGGCCCCCACCGGTTTTGCCGGCCCCATGCTGAGCGAGGCGCTGGCGCCCTTGCTGGCGGCCCATCCCCGGCTCAGCCTGAAGTTGTTCTTTCATGACGAGATGATCGATCTGGTACAGCATCGTATCGATCTGGCCTTGCGCGCGGGCGACTTGAAAGACTCCAGCCTGGTGGCACGCCATCTGGCGGACTGGGATAGCGTGCTGTGCGCTGCGCCGGCCTATCTGGCCCGCCATGCGCCGATTACCCAGCCGCAACAGCTGACCGAGCACCAATGGGTGATGCTGGATCATCAACGCAGCCAGAGCTGGTTGAGCATGGAGAATGCGCAAGGGGTGGTGGTACGGCCCGAGGTGGGTGTCCGGGTCAGCAGCAATAATATCCTGGCGGCGCGCCAGTTTGTGCTGGCCGGCATGGGCTTGTCGATCCAGCCGGAGCCGGAAATCAGGCAGGAACTGGCCGATGGCCGCTTGCTGCGCATCCTGCCCGAATGGCGTTTGCCGGCGCTGGGCATTTATGCGGTGACGCCCAGGCGTGATGCACAGCCGGCCAAGGTGCGCTATGCCATCGACGCACTGCGCCAGCGCATGCAGCAGCGCAGCCCTGTGGCGGCATGAGCGGCCAGCGCGTCAGCCAGGGCTGGCGCGCCGGTCACTCAAACCTTGTTGCTGCAAGGCTGCTGTTCCAGCTGGGTCAGCAGATCCATCACCTGGTCGGAGGCCTCTTCCATACGTTGCAGCGCCTGTCTGGCCTTGGCGAAATCCTTGGCGTGGAAGGCGTTCAGTGCCTCCTTGCCGGCATTGTGCACATTGGCATGCGGGGCTTCCAGCTGCATGAACTGGCTGTTACCCTTGCATTCCTGTGCGCCACGGCCTTCGTAATACCACTTGCCCAGACGGCAATGCTGGTGCGAGGACACCTTGTCTGCCGCCAGGTCGTGGTAGCCGATGAAAGCCTTGTAGATGTCCAGCTTGAACACCACATGGTCGAGCTTGACCACCTCCATGAAGCTGGTATTGGTGCCCTGGGCGATGACCCGTGCCATCTGTTCGCTCACATCCACCATGCTGCGGATGGCAGCGGCGGTTTCCAGCCCGGTATCGCGGTAGCCGGCCACTTGTCCTGCTGCTTCGGTGACTTGCTGCTTGGTATTGAGCGAGGCGCTTTCCACATCGCTCACCAGAGTGGAGATCTCATTGGTGGCATTGGCCGTGCGCTCGGCCAGCTTGCGCACCTCGTCCGCCACCACGGCAAAGCCGCGGCCCTGTTCGCCGGCACGGGCGGCCTCGATGGCGGCATTCAGCGCCAGCAGATTGGTCTGGTCGGCCACGTCCTTGATCAGCTGCACAAACTGGCGGATCTGCCCGGTCTTGCTATTGAGCGAGTCCATGGCTGCGGCGGTTTTCTGCTGCGCCTGGGCGATTTCGTCGAAACTGTGTGCCAGCGTATCCACCGCGCCACGGGTGTGGTGCAGGGTGGTGACGGCATCGGCCGCTGCGCCGAAATGGCTTTCCATCAGCGCCGCCAGCTCGGCAAAGGAGCCGCGGATGCTGGACAGGCTGTTGCAGAAATCGCCAAAAGGTTCCACATAGCTTTGATTGCGCTGGTTCTGGCTTTGCTGGGCATTGACCTGCTGCTCGGCCTGCTGGCGCGCCTGTTCGCTGTCCTGCAATTGCCGCTGGCTTTGCTGGAGTGCGCCTTCCAGTTCTGCTACCCGATCCTGCAGTTGCTGGATGCGCTTTTTGTGACCTGATCCAAACATTCTTGTATCTCCCTCTGATGGCTAGTCTGCTTTATTAGAATATTAATGAATTTTTTTTAAGGCTTTGCCGCGTTCAACCCAGGCCTGGCCAAGCCATAGTCCTGCCCGAGATTTGGCCGGGTCATGGTCGGCCATTTTCTGCTGACTGGGCACGATGCTGTAAATTTATGTTGTAAATGATATCGCCAGTGGGCTGCGCTGTCTTTGTGTCATGTCATGGGACTTGCATCATCCTGCCGTTTCTTGCCGGTTGAGTGTGCTTGGTCAATTTCATGTTTCTGATAAGTAATGCGTTTTTTCTTGCTTAGTTTTCCGATGGCTGCTTGCTAGATTGGTGTCCAGCAAACAAACCCACCATCACGGAAAACACCATGACACAAGCCAAGACCAAGAAGCTTCGCCTCTCGCTGATTGCCGCTTCCCTTGCCCTGTTCGGCAGCCTGGCCCATGCGGGCGATGCGGTGACGATTGCCTACCAGACCGGCATCGACCCCACCAAGATTCCGCAAGCCGACGGTACTTATGAAAAAGCCACCGGCAGCCAGATCAACTGGCGCAAGTTTGAAAGCGGCTCCGAAGTGATTGCCGCCGTGGCCTCCGGTGATGTGGTGATTGGCAACCTGGGCTCCAGCCCGCTGGCTGCTGCTGCCAGCCGTGGCCTGCCGATTGTTACCTTCCTGGTGGCTGACGAAATCGGCGATGCCGAGGCACTGGTGGTGCGCAATGGCAGCAAGATCAGCAAGCCGCAGGACCTGATTGGCAAGAAAGTGGCCGTACCTTATGTGTCCACCACCCACTACAGCCTGCTGGCCTCGCTCAAGCACTGGAAGGTCGACCCGACCAAGGTGAATGTGCTGAACCTGCGTCCCAGTGAAATCACCGCTGCCTGGCAGCGTGGCGACATTGATGCCGCTTATGTATGGGACCCGGCACTGGGCAAGATCAAGGCTAACGGCAAGGTGCTGACCAGCTCGGCGCAAGTGTCCAAGTGGGGTGCACCGACTTACGATATCTGGATCGTGCGCAAGGACTTTGCCGATGCCCATCCGGAATTCGTCAACAAGTTTGCCAAGGTATCGCTGGATGCCATCGCCGGCTATGTGGCCAACCCCAAGGCCTTTATTGCCAACAAGGACAATATCGACAAGATCAGCCGCCTGACCGGCGCGGCTCCGGCCGACGTGGTGCTGGGCTTGCAGGGTAACCGCTTCCTCACCCAGAAAGAACAGATTGCCCTGCTGCAAAAGCCTTTCGTGCAGGCGGTGGCCAATACCGCGGCCTTTTTGAAATCGCAGGGCAAGGTGGACAGCCTGCAGGCTGATTACAGCCCCTATGTCAGCAACCAGTTTGTCAAGGCAGCGAAATAATCATGGCCATCCTCTCCGCCCACAAGGTGAGCGTGCGCTATCCCGGTCAGGACCGGCCAGCCTTGTCCGAGGTGTCGCTGGACATCGGCCCGGATGACCTGACCGTGGCCCTGGGGCCGTCCGGCTGCGGCAAGACCACCTTGCTGAACCTGTTTGCCGGATTTGTCCAGCCGGATGGCGGTGAGGTGCGCTTTGGTGAGGCCAAGGTAACCGGGCCGGGTGCCGACCGCGCCGTGGTGTTTCAGCATGACGCGCTATTGCCCTGGTTGAATGTGCGCGACAACGTGGCCTTTGGCTTGCGCCTGCAAGGCGTGGCCAAGGCCGAACGGCTGGCGCGGGCCGATGAGGTACTGCGCCTGGTCGACCTGCCGGAAGCTGGCCGTCGCTATAGCTGGCAGCTGTCCGGCGGCCAGCGTCAGCGCGTGGGGATTGCCCGCGCACTGGCCAGCCATTCCCAGGTATTGCTGATGGACGAACCCTTTGGCGCACTGGATGCCTTTACCCGTGAGCAAATGCAGGAACTGCTGCTCAAGGTGTGGCAGCAGGCGCGGCGACGCATTTTCCTGATTACCCACGATATCGAAGAGGCGCTGTTTCTGGCCACCGAACTGGTGCTGATGTCGCCGGGACCGGGCCGCATTGTCCAGACCCTGCGTCCGGGCTTCAGCCAGCGCTATCGCGCCGGTGAATCGGCGCGGGCCATCAAGTCCGATCCGGCCTTTATCGCGCTGCGCGAGCAATTGCTGGCCACCTTGTTCGACCATCGCCGTCAGGCCGAGGAGATTGCCGCATGAATGCACTGGAACACACGCTGGAGCAAAAACTGGCTGATGTCGCCATCAGCAAGCCGGTGCCGGATGAACTGCCGGCCAGCAGCCGCGCGCCGCGCAACAGCTGGTGGCAGCAATACCGCCGTGGCTGGCTGAGCCTGACCAGCCTGTTGGCAGTATTGGGCGGCTGGTGGGGGCTGTCGCACAGCGGGGTGGTGCCGCCGCTGTTTCTGCCGGCACCCGAAGCGGTGGTGGCCAAGCTGATCACCGTCAGTACCCAGGGCTTTATGGATGCCACCTTGTGGCAGCACCTGGCGGCCAGCCTGCAGCGCATCGTACTGGCCTTGCTGGCAGCGGTGTTGCTGGGTATCCCGCTGGGCGTGCTGATGGGTGTCAGCCCGGTGGCGCGTGGCCTGCTGGACCCGCTGATCGAGGCCTATCGCCCGGTGCCGCCACTGGCTTATCTGCCGCTGATTGTCATCTGGTTCGGCATTGGCGAGTTGTCCAAGGTGCTGCTGATTTTCCTGGCGGTACTGGCCCCGGTCATTATTGCCACCAGTCACGGTGTGGCACAGGTCAGCCGTAACCGCCTGCGTGCCGCCCAGACACTGGGGGCCAGTCGCAGTCAGTTGCTGTGGTTTGTCATCCTGCCGGAAGCCTTGCCGGAAATCCTTACCGGCATCCGCATTGGCCTGGGGACCGGCTGGTCCACTCTGGTGGCGGCCGAGCTGGTGGCAGCCACCCGTGGTCTGGGCTTTATGGTGCAGTCGGCGGCGCAGTTCCTGGTGACCGATGTGGTGATTCTGGGCATTGCCGTCATCGCGGTGATTGCCTTTGCGCTGGAACTGGGCTTGCGCCTGTTGCAGCGACGCCTCGCCCCCTGGCATGGTCAGCTGGATTAAGACCCGCTAACAAAACCCCCGGGCCTGCGTTGCACCTCCTTGCCGTACTACTTGTACTGTCTGCGTCGGCGCGCCTTGGCTCGGGTTCTCTACGAGGTTTTGTTAGTGGCTCTAAAGAGACTTCATGGCCACTGCCTGCGGCGGCGGCCAGAACCGAATACTGCAAGGAATACAAGATGAGTCTGAAGCTTACCCGTTTGTCCCCGGCGCTGGGTGCGATTGTCGAAGGTGTGGATCTGGCACAGCCGCTGACTGACAGCCTGCAGCAGGAGATACAGCAGGCCCTGCTGCAACATCAGGTGCTGTTCTTCCGTAATCAGGACATCAGCCCGCGCCAGCAGCGCGATTTTGCCGCCCGCTTTGGCGATCTGCACACCCACCCCATCTACCCGCAACATCCGGATGCACCGCAGGTGATGATTCTGGACACCGATGCTTTCGACCTGAAGGACAATGCCATCTGGCACACCGATGTCACCTTCATCGAAACACCGCCTGCCGCTGCGGTGCTGGCCGCACGCTTGCTGCCGGAGTTCGGCGGTGACACGCTGTGGGCCAGCAGCTTTGCCGCCTGGGATGCGCTGTCCGACCGGCTGAAAACCTTGCTGGAGGGGCTGACCGCCACCCATGACTTCACCAAGACCTTCCCGCTCAAGCGCTTTGGCCTGACGCCGGCCGACCGGGAAAAATGGGAACAGACGCGGCGTGACAATCCGCCGCTAAGCCATCCGGTGGTGCGTACCCATCCGGTGAGCGGGCGCAAGGGCCTGTTCGTCAATGGCGGTTTCACTACCGAAATCAACGAGCTGCCGGAAGAAGAGGGCGCCGCCTTGCTGGCCTTCCTGCTGGCCCATCAGGCGCGGCCGGAATTCACCATCCGCTGGCGCTGGCAGGCTGGCGATGTGGCCTTCTGGGATAACCGCTCTACCAGTCATTATGCGGTGGACGATTACCGTCCCAACCGCCGCATCATGCACCGGGCTACCATCCTGGGTGACAAACCGTTCTGAGTCAGTGTGTTGCGCGGCTGAAATGACAAAAGCCACCCCGCGGGGTGGCTTTTACATGGCTGGCAGCTGGGGGCTTATTCGACAAAGCGCATCTTGAACAGACGGCCCTTGATCTTGCTGACCGACAGGCGCTCGAAGGCTTGTTCGGCGATGTCGCGCTGCAGGGCGACAAAGCTGGCACCCTCCAGTACGTTGATCTTGCCCACATGGCTGCCGGCAATGCCGCCGTCACCCGTCAGCGCGCCCAGAATGTCACCCGGACGCAGCTTGTCACGTTTGCCGCCGGCAATTTCCAGCGTCACCATGGCCGGAATCAGCTGGCCGCCCGGTGCCGGGGTCAGTTCGCTGACTTCGGCCCAGGTGAGCGGGGCTTTCTGGTAATCCTCGATCTGCACCAGACGGCGCGCGTCGTTTTCGCAGGCCAGGGTCATGGCCAGGCCGTGCAGCTCGCCGCGGCCGGTACGGCCAATGCGGTGGATGTGGATTTCCGGATCGTGGCTTACGTCCACATTGATCACCAGGTCCAGTTCCTTGATATCCAGCCCGCGTGCCGCCACGTCGGTGGCCACCAGCACGGTGGTGCTCTTGTTGGCAAAGCGCAGCAGGATCTGGTCGCGGTCGCGCTGTTCCAGGTCGCCATACAGCGCCAGCGCGGAGAAGCCACGCGCTTGCAAATCCTTTACCAGCTCCTTGCAGCGTTCCTTGGTATTGCAGAAAGCCAGTGCCGAAGCCGGGCGCACATGCTGCAGGATGCGGGTGACAGTTTCCAGCCGCGTTTCCGGCTTCACCTTGTAGAACCATTGTTCGATATGGTCGCCGCTGTGCAGGGCCTGCACCTTGACTTCCACCGGCTGGCGCAGGAACTGCGCGCTGGCCTTGCGAATGGTGTCCGGGTAGGTGGCGGAGAACAGCAGGGTCTGACGCTGACGCGGGCAGGCACGCACGATGCCGACGATTTCCTCGATAAAGCCCATGTCTATCATGCGGTCGGCCTCGTCCAGCACCAGCATTTTCACATTGGACAGGTCCAGCGACTGGCGGAACAGGTGATCCTGCAAGCGGCCGGGGGTGCCCACCACGATGTGCGCACCGTGTTCCAGCGAGCCGCGCTGCGGGCCCATGGGCGAGCCACCGGTGAGGGTGACCACCTTGATATTGTCGATGCTGCGTGCCAGACGGCGGATTTCCTGTGCCACCTGGTCGGCCAGTTCGCGCGTGGGGCACAGTACCAGGCCCTGCACGGCAAACCAGCGCGGATTGATGCCGGCCAGCATGCCCAGACCAAAGGCGGCGGTCTTGCCGCTGCCGGTCTTGGCCTGGGCGATCAGGTCGCGGCCTTCCAGAATCACCGGCAGGCTTTCGGCCTGGATGGGGGTCATGCTGTGGTAACCCAGGCTGTCCAGGTTGGAGCGCAGGGCTTCAGGCAGGGCGGTGAGGCTGGAAAAGGCGATTTTTTTCACGGACTTGGCGATATCACGACAGAAACGGGCTGGCAGTGTAACAGCTGGCGGCGTATTGGCCAAACCGGCTGTTGCGGATGTGGCGCTGGCTGGCTGCCTGGCAGAAAAAACGCCAGTGGGCCGGGGCGCACTGGCGTGGTCGGTCATGCAGGTCTGCTACACCTTGAAACGGGCTACCGAATCGTTCAGCCCGCCTGCCAGCTGTTCCAGCTCCTCGGCAGAGCGCACGGTGTGCTGGATGGCCGTGTCATTGGTATTGGCCAGCTCGGCAATGCTGTCGATATTGCGGGTGACGCGTTCGCTGGTTTCGCGTTGTTGCTCGGTCACCTGCACGATCTGGCGCAGGCCATTGCGCACGGCCGTGGCGGAATCGCTGGCCGACTCCAGCACACTGGCCACTTGCCCTGCCGACAGATGGCTGGCTTCCAGCGAGCTGAGGCTGGCGGCCACCGCCTGGCGTACCGCTTCGGTCTTGTGGTTGAGCGCCCCGGTCACGGTATCGATTTCGCGGGCCGACAGGGCGGATTTTTCCGCCAGCTTGCGTACTTCATCCGCCACCACGGCAAAGCCGCGTCCGGCTTCGCCGGCACGGGCGGCTTCGATGGCGGCGTTCAGCGCCAGCAGATTGGTCTGTTCGGCGATGTCGCGCACCTGTTGCGTCATGCTGGTGATGGAGCTGGTGGACTTCACCAGCTCGGTTTCGGCTTCGGCCATCATCTCCACCGCCTGCTGCACCTGGTTGACTTCCTGTTGCAACTGGGTAAGGTTGCGGCGGCCCTGTTGCGAGCGCTGCAGGCTTTCGTCCGACTGTTCCAGCACCTGTTCGGCATGGCGGGCGATTTCGCCAATATGCTGGGCCAGCTGCTCGACGGCTTGCGCCGCATCCTGCGACTGGGCGTTCTGGGTGCGCGAGCTGTCTGCCAGCTTTTCCGCGCCATCGCTGAGCTGGCCGGCGGAAGAGGCTACCGTGCGGGCGGCACTGCCTACCTGTCTGACCAGCTCGGCAATCGAGCCCAGCATCTGGTTGAACAGGCTGGCAGTCTGGCCGATTTCATCCTGGTGGCGCACCTCCAGCCGCCGGGTCAGGTCGCCTTCGCCCTTGGCCAGTTCGGCCAGTCCGCCGGCCATGGCCTGTAGCGGACGGGTGACAAAGCTGCGGATGAAGAAGAACACCACGGCCATCAGCGGCAGCGAGGCGACAATGGCGAACAGGATGCTCTGGTTGCGGAACTGGGTGACCGAGGCATAGGGTTTTTCCAGCGAAATACGCATGCTGACCGCACCCAGCGGCGTGCCGGCACTGACCTGGTGACAGGCCATGCAATTCTTGCCCAGATAGTTGCTGGCGGCGCGCGCCGGGTACACCACGTGCAGGTGTTCGCCCAGCTGCGGGGTGGATTCGATGGCGATATAGGGCTGGCCGCTGGCCAGCGCTCCTTTCTCGGCCTCATCGGCGGCGTGCGCCTTGTCACCGGCATTGCCGGGGCCAAACTGCTTGCTGACCGCATCGCCACGGATTACCCGCAACTCGCGCACCGCAGACAATTCCTTGATCTGATCGAGAAACACATCGCGCTGGCCTACCGTGCCGGTCATCATCATGCCGGTGAGGCCGGCCAGGGTCATTTCATTCATGCTGCTGGCCAGATCCTTGGCCTGCGATACCGCAATATCGCGGCTGACCGTGGTTTCCCAGGCAATCAGCCCGCTCCATGCCAGTACCAGGCAGCACCAGATGGCGCTGGTGAGTCTTAGCCAGATTGGCCATTCGGAAAATTTTTTCATTGCAAACGGGAGCCCCGCCTCCTTTGTTGTTGCTTATGTTTTTTTACCCGGCTAACAAAATAGCCGGGCATTCCTGTGGCAAGCGGCGCTGGCCCCGGCAGCAGGACTGCCAGGGGGCGCAACACACAGCAGGTTTTTGGTGTGCGACTCTTATTGAGCCGTCATGGCCTGTAACAGCGGCCAGCGTAACGTACGTCATATTACCTGTGCTTGGTTTAAATCAAATTTCTTTCCCCGATGGCAGTGTGGGAAGGATGCGGCTTGGGAGAACGCGTGTTTTCTGCAACAATCCCGCCTCAATCAACAGGCAGCACGCTGATGCGGCACCGGCACGGTGGGCTCAGTGGCTGTCGGCCACCAGTCAGGAGTCCCTATGCAGCAGCCCCCGTCCTCATCCAGTGTCGCCATCATTGGTGGAGGTCCGTCCGGCCTGATGGCAGCCGAGGTGCTGGCTGCCGCGGGCGTGGCGGTCACGGTGTATGACGCCATGCCGTCGGTGGGGCGCAAATTCCTGCTGGCCGGGGTGGGGGGGATGAACATCACCCATTCCGAGCCCAAGGCGGACTTTCTCAGCCGCTATCGTGAGCGTGAGGCTGAGCTGGGCAACTTGTTGCAGGATTTTGATGCCGACCGGCTGCGCGAGTGGGTGCATGGGCTGGGGGTGGAAACCTTTGTCGGCAGTTCCGGCAAGGTATTCCCGCGCGAGATGAAGGCCGCTCCGCTATTGCGTGCCTGGCTGTCGCGCCTGCGCGAAGGCGGGGTGCAGTTCCGCGTGCGCCACCGCTGGCTGGGTTGGGGCGAACAAGGCGCCTTGCGCTTTGCCACGCCGGAGGGCGAGCTGGAAGCCCGCCATGCTGCCGTGCTGCTGGCCCTGGGCGGTGGCAGCTGGAAGAAGCTGGGTTCGGATGGCAGCTGGCTGCCGCTACTGGCCGCGCGCGGTGTGGCGGTGCGCGAGCTATTGCCAGCCAATTGCGGCTTTGACTGCCACTGGACGCCGCATTTTGCCGACAAGTTTGCCGGCCAGCCGCTGAAATCGGTCACCCTGGAGTTTACCGACCTGGCGGGCAAGACCGTGCGCAAGACCGGCGAGTGTGTGGTCACCCGCCATGGGGTGGAAGGCAATCTGATCTATGCCTTTTCCGCCGCACTGCGCGATACCCTGCTGGCGCAGGGCTCGGCCACCTGCTATCTGGATTTGCTGTCACAGAAAAGCGCCGAACAGGTGCTGGCGGAAGTGACCCACCCGCGCGGCTCGCGCTCGCTGTCCAGCCATCTGCAAAGCCGGCTCAATCTCAAGGGTGTGCGCGCCGGCCTGCTGCGCGAGTGCCTGAGCAAGGAGGCTTTCAACGACATGCAGCAACTGGCTGCCGGCATCAAGCGCCTGCCGCTGACGGTCCATGCCACGCGCCCCATCGACGAGGCCATCAGCACCGCCGGGGGTGTGCGTTTCGAGGCCATGGATGAGCGGCTGATGCTCAAGGCCTTGCCCGGTGTGTTCTGCGCCGGAGAAATGCTGGACTGGGAAGCACCGACGGGTGGCTATCTGCTGACCGCCTGCCTCGCCAGTGGCCGTGCGGCCGGCCTGGGCATGCTGGACTGGCTGCGTGCTGCCGCGGCAGTGTGATGTGCTGCTGTACTGATCCTGCATGAGCAAGGGCGGCGGCATGGGCCTTGGCTGATGCAAGCGCCCATGCCAGCATGCGCGTTTTAGCGCAGCCTCTGTGCCGGCAGCTGCTGGCTGTTCCCAGCCCTGCCTTGTACCCAATCCCGTGGCTTCCATCCATGGCGGCCTTGGTCAACGGCCACGGCCGGCGGTACTTGTTCTGGCATGATCACCTGAATTGTTGATGTCAATGTCCTTGCGGGCGGCTATACCATAGCAATGGCCCGGCATCGCGGCAGCATGGCTGCATGGTCCTGGCACAATTTACAGGGTGGACTATGCACAGAAAAATAAGCAGCAAGGTATTGCAGACCTTGACTATCAGTCGGGCGGTCTTGCTTATCGTCATCTTGCTCGGCGCAATCCAGCTGGCCTGGATTACCGAATTGCTGGTGGCCTCCTGGGCCAACTATCAGCAGGCCGAGCAGGTGATGCAGCTGAACAATGTCAGCCGGCAATTGTTCATGGTGGCCGACCTGGCGCGGCGCGAATCCATTCAGGCCCGTATTCTGCTCAACCGCCGCACGGCACCGGGCGCTGCCGAGCGTGCCACCCTGCTGCATTTGCAGCAGGGGGCGGACTTCTGGGCCGAGCAGGTCCTGCAGTCCTTTCGCCAGTTGCCGGATGAGCGTCACTATGGCGAGCAGTTTGCCGGGCAATGGCAGAATTTCAAACGCTTGCGCCAGGAGGTCAACACCCGGCTGGGGCCGTCTTTTGCCCGTGACGAAACCCTGAGCTACGGGCTGGAGCTGGCCATGCACACGCTGCAGGGCACGCTGAGCGCCATGATGGTGGAAACCGGCAACCGCATCGATCTCAAAGGCAGTGCCGACATCAATCTGCTGGATACCATCAAGCAGGATGGCTGGCTGGTGGCACGCAGCCTGCGGGCGGCTGCGATGGGGCTGGTGTTGCGTGGCGAGCTTAATTCCATGCTCAGTGAAACCGAGGAGGACGATCTGCGCGCCCGGCTGGATCTGGCTGGCGTATTGCTGGAAAAACTGCGCAGCGATGCCCGCTATGCCAATGATCCGCGCCTGTCACAGCGCATGCAGCAATTTTCCGCGCTGGCCCTGCAGCTGAATATCCAGACCAAGCAACAAACCCAGGTGTTGCGCGAGCATGGCGACAATCCGCTGGCTGTGGCGCAGCTGCAAAGCCAGCTGACGCGCACCCAGGATACGGCGCGCGATACCTTCATGCTGTTGTCGGACATGACTGGCGAACTGATCCGGCAGAATCATCAGCATTCTCGCCGCCTGCTGCTGCGGGACAGCCTGTTGGGTGGTTTCCTGCTGGTGCTGGGTGTGGCCTTGCTGTATTTCATGGTGCGCAAGGTGTTGCAGCCGCTCAATCATCAGCAGCGCATGCTGGATGCCGCCGGCGACGCCATCATGACCATCAACGAGCAGGGCATCATCCAGAGCGCCGCCGCCGGTGCCGAGCGCATGTTTGGCTACCCGATGGGCGGTTTGTCCGGTTTGCCGATCGACCAGTTGCTACGCATGGGCGATGACCTGGGCAAGGCCATGCTGCTTGCCGGCGCTGAGGTGGGCATCAATTTGCAGGGCCTGGGCATGGAGCGCAGCGGTCGCTGCTTTTTTGCCGGGCTGACCCTGACCCGCTACCAGGACAGCGCCGCCCATACCGTTTATCTGCTGATCATCCGGGATGAGCATCAGCGCCGGCTGGCCGAACATTCGCTGGAGCGCAACCTGGACATGCTGTCGGCCATCTCCCATGTGGAAAACCTGATGTTGTGCCGCTGGCCGCGGCAACAGGTGCTGAACCGGCTGCTGGACGAATTCAAGCGCTTTGCCGCCGCAGCGGATGGTTTTCTGCTGGAACTGTTCAATGTCAGCGATGGTTCGCTCAATATCAATTTGCAGGCGGGAACATGGCCGGCCAATTTTCCCAGTCTTGCCAGCATCGGCCAGGAGCTGGATCCGGTCAGCTACCTGATGGCCGCCCTGGCCAACGAGCCGGCCTGGGTCAGTCTGCCGGTGACGCAGGACGAGCAGGTGCACGCCATCATCTGCCTGCGGGGTGCCGACCCCTTGCTGGTGGACAAGGATATCCGGCCGCTGGTCAGCTCCTGCGCCAGCATTCTGGGTTTCTACGACGAGGAAGACCGTCGCCTGCATTCGGAAGCGCAGCTGCGTGCGGTATTGCAGGAAGAAGAAGCGATCTATTCCGCCTCGCCGGTCGGACTGCTGCGGCTGAATGCCAATATGCAGATTGTCCGCGCCAACCGCATGGCCGAAGCGATGTTCCTCAGCGGCAGGGAGCAGTTGCCGGGCCGGCACCTGATGGAGCTGGTGCTATCCGACGAGGGCTGGTTCGAGCTGACCAGCCAGTTGCATGACATGGTGCAGAAACAGACCAAGGTAGCCTGTGAGATCGAATGCAAGACCGGGCAGGGGGCGCCGATCTGGGTCCTGTTCGAGGGCATGAACCTGTTTGCCGCGCAGCCGGAACAGGGCTCGATTCTGGCCTGCATCGATATTTCCGAGCGCAAGCAGGCCGAGCGCGAGTTGCTGGAAGCACGCGATCAGGCCAATTCGGCCAACAAGGCCAAGAGCGCCTTTCTCGCCACCATGAGTCATGAAATCCGCACCCCGATGAATGGCGTGCTGGGCATGCTGGAACTGCTGGCCATGACCCCGCTGGACGAGGAGCAGAAAGATTCGGTGGATACGATACAGGAGTCGGCCCGCACCTTGCTGCGGCTGATCGACGACATCCTGGATTTTTCCAAGATCGAGGCCGACAAGCTCGAGGTGGTGATGGCGCCCACGGCGCTACGCCCGATGCTGGAGCAGGTGCATACCCTTTACGCGCAGGCGGTCGGGCGCAAGGGGCTGGAGTTTGTGCTGGAAATCGATCCGCGCGTGGCCGCGGTGGTGGTGGTCGATCCCCTGCGGGTAAGGCAGATCCTGCAGAACTTTGTCAGCAATGCGGTGAAATTCACCGCGCATGGCCGCATCGTGTTGCGGGTGCTGCTGCTGGAAGAGGATGGCCGCTCGCAGACCCTGCGTTTCGAGGTGGAGGACAGCGGTATCGGCATCAATGCCGAGGGGCTGGCCAAGCTGTTCCAGCCCTTTACCCAGGCCGAATCGGATACCTCACGCCGCTTTGGCGGTACCGGGCTGGGGCTGACCATCTGCCGCCGGCTGGCCAGGCTGATGGGCGGGGAAGTGAGTCTGGACAGCACGGTCGGTCAGGGCAGCTGCGCGGCACTCTTGCTGGTGGTGAGCGTGGCCGATGCGCAGGAGCTGGAAGAATCACCACCCGTACGGCCCGGCCACCCGGCCGGCATGCTTGGCAACCAGGATCAGACCATGCTGCCCATCCTGTTTGCCGAGGATAATCCCACCAATCGCAAACTGGCGACCAGGCAGCTGGAAAAACTGGGCTACCGGGTGGAGCTGGCCGAGGATGGTGCCGAGGCCTATGCCAAGTGGCAGGATGGCCATTTCAGCCTGCTGCTGACCGATTGCCAGATGCCGAATACCGATGGCTACCAGCTGGCGCGGCTGATCCGCAATTACGAGGCAGAACACCCGGCGCGGCCGCCGACCATCATCATCGCCTGCACCGCCAATGCCGGGGTGGAGGAGCAGGAAAAAACCAGCGCCGCCGGCATGGATGATTTCCTCACCAAGCCGTTGTCCATCGTGGCCTTGTCCGCCATGCTGGACAAGTATCTGGGGCCGTCGGCCAGGCCCCCGGCCTAGCGCGGAGGCCGCTTGCTGCTGCCGCCGAGGCATTTGATGCAAATCAAACAATGCATTTTTTATGCAAGCATCTATGCTGCAATAACAAGCCGCTGCGGTTTGCTGTCTTGCCGGTGTTGCCCGCCCGGGTAGAAACTGGCAGCGCCAAGTCACCCCAGTTTGATGTCGGAGATCAGAGCCATGAAACTTGACGATTTCAACCAGGTTGCCGACCTGATCGGCCTGAAAAAACGCTCGCGCGAAGCCGTGTGGCTGATGGAAGTGGAAGGCATGACCGGCTATTTTGCCGCCCAGCAAATGGATATCAGCGAGTCCACCGTATCCCGTGCCCATACCCGTTTCCGCCTCGCACTACGCAAGCTCAATGCCCTGTCCGGGCATCTGCCCCTGTAATTTCTCCTCTGTTGTTGACTTGCAGCCCGGCCGCCATGCCGGGCTTTTTCTATGCAGCCTCGTCCGCGGCAGCCTGTTGCCGCAGCCAGCCCAGCAGTGCCTGCAGACCGGGATGGTCGGCATAGCTGTCGGGATAGGCCAGGTAATAGCCGCAGCCGGTTTCCAGCACGCTGTCGAAGGGGCATGCCAGCCGGCCCTGTTGCAGCTCGTCCTTCAGCAAGGCCATGTCACCGATGGCCACGCCCAGCCCGCTGGCCGCCGCCGTCCAGGCCAGGTGGTGCAGGTCCACCACCTGATGTTTGTATTGCGCCAGCGAGCTGATCTGCCGGGTGGCCAGCCAGGCCATCCACTCCTCGTAATCGCGGGTGGTGTGGAACAGCGTCTGACCGGCCAGATCATCCAGGCAGGTCAGCTGCGGCAGCATGCCGGGCGCACACACCGGGCTCAGCCTTTCCGCCAGCAGCAATTCGGCCTGCATATTGGGCCAGTGACCGCGGCCAAACAGGATGTAGGCCCGGTCGATGCCCGGGTCCAGCTCCGAGGGCTCATACACCATGCTGTCGATGCGCAGCTGGGTCAGCGGGTATTGCTGGTAGAAACTGCCCAGCCGTGGCATCAGCCAGCGCACGGCAAAGCTGACATACACCTGCAGCGACAGGATGTCGGTCTGGGTTTTCAGCCGTCTTTCCACTTCTTTCAGTCTTTCCACCACGTCTTGTGCGACCGGCAGCAGGGTGCGGCCCGATGGCGTGGGCTGCACCTGCCGGCTGTGGCGTTGCAGCAGGGGCGTGCCGTAATGCTCCTCCAGCAGGCGGATCTGCTTGCTGATGGCGCCCTGGGTCAGGAAGAGCCGGCGTGCCGCTTCGGTAAAACTGCCGCTTTGCACCACGGTGACAAAGGCGCGCAGGGCGGAGAGCGAGGGAAGGTGATGGGTGTCGTTCATGACAAGATGGAATAGTTCCATGCCAATAATTCGTTCGTGCAAATTAGGTGATTTCCGTATGTTTGGCAACAAACAGCACCAGCAAACGGAGACGCCATGCACCACGATTATGATTCCCAACGGCAATACACCCTGCAGCATGACCGCCGGCTGAGCGCCGCTGGCAACCATTTGCAATGCGAAGGGGTGGATCTGCCGGCACTGGCCGCAGAGTTCGGCTCGCCCTTGTTTGTCTATTCCGCGCCGGAAATCCGCCGCAATATCGCTGAAATCCAGCAGGCTTTTGCCAGCCACGCCAATACCCGCATCTGCTATGCCTCCAAGGCCTGCTCGCTGCTGGCCGTGCTGCAGGTGGTGCGTGCCACCGGCATCAGCATCGAGGCCAATTCCGCCAATGAAATCCGCCGCTGCCTGGCGGCCGGCTTTGCCGGCAATGAGATCGTCTACAACGGCGTGGTCAAGCGTGATGAAGAACTGGAATTCGCCATCCGCCAGCAATTGCACGCCATCAATGTGGACAGCGAGCAGGAGCTGCTGGCCATCGACCGCATCAGCCGTCAGTTGCAAACCCCGGTACGTATCTGCCTGCGGGTGGAGCCGAATGTCCGGGCCGCCACGCACGAGGGGCTGATGACGGCTTTCCGCGCCAAGTCCGGGGTGGATCTGGCCGATGCCGAGCGGATTTGCCGTCAGGTCGCCGCCATGCCACATGTGCGCCTGTGTGGCCTGCACATGCATGTGGGCGACCAGGTGCCGGATGCCGAACCGTTTGCCGCGGCGACCCGCGTGCTGGTGGAAACGGCGCGCCGGCTGGAAAGCACGCTCAACATCCGTTTTGACATGATCAATGTCGGTGGCGGCATTCCCACGCCCTACCGTTATGCCAGCGACCGTGGCCTGGGTGGGCCGGACAATATGCAGCCGGCCATCGGCGCGGCGGAATTTGCTGACGCGGTGATCCGCGCAGTGCATGCCTGGCGCCAGGACATCGAAATCTGCATCGAGCCGGGGCGCAAGGTGGTGGGCAGCGCGGCGGTATTGCTGACCGGCCTGGTCAGCGGCAAGCGCAAGACCCTGCTCAATGAAGATGGCAGCGTGGAAGGCCAGGTGGACTGGCGCATGCTGGATGCCGGTTTCAACGCCATTCCGGATTACAAGGACTGGTATTTCTACGTTTACAACGCCAGCCGCATCACGGACAGCCACAATCAGCCGGTCAAGCTGGGCGGGCCCTTGTGCGATGGCGGCGACTACTTCCGCCACGGCCCGCTGGGCGAGCAGTTCCTGCTGCCCGAAGCCAGTGCCGTGGGCGATGTGCTGGCCTTTCTGGATGTCGGCGCCTATCAGCTGGAAAACCAGACGGTATACAACGCCCAGCCGCGTTCGGCCGCGGTGCTGATCGAGGACGCCGCTCATTACCGCCTGATCCGCCGTCAGGAACGCTTTGACGACATGTTGTTGCTGGAGCGTGACCTCGCCTGATGGTCAGAAAGTCTTGCCATACCGCCACGCCCCTTGACGGGTGTGGCGTGATAACACCAAGCCGTCCCTTGTCGTGCGTTTGTCTACTCACCCAGTCCGGAGGAATCAAGATGAAGCTGCAATCCTGGTGTGCCGTATTGCTGTCCGCTGCTGCCGTACAGGCTGGCGCGACCGATCTGAACAATCTGCGTATCGGCATGGATGCCACTTATCCGCCGTTCGAGTCGCTGAACCCTGCCGGGCAGATCGTCGGATTTGAGGCCGATCTGGCCATGGCGCTGTGCAAGGAGATGAAGGCGCACTGCACGCTGATCAATCAGGACTGGGATGGCATCATTCCCGGCCTGATTGCCAAGAAATACGATGTGATCATGTCGTCGATGACCATTACCGCTGATCGGGCCAAGGCGGTGACCTTCAGCGAGCGCTATTTCCGCACGCCACAACGGCTGATCGCGGCCAAGGGCAGCACGCTCAAATTTACTGCCGAAGGCATGAAGGGCAAGCGGGTGGGGGTGCAGCGCGGGACCACGGCCGACATGTATCTGAGCAAGTTCTGGGGGCCGCGCGGTATGGATGTGGTGCGCTATGAAGACCAGGACAAGGCCTATGCCGACCTGGTGAATGGCCGGCTGGATGCCAGCTTCCAGGACGAGCTGCAGGTGGAGGCCGGCTTCCTCAAGAGCGAGCCGGGCAAGGGCTTTGCCTTTGTCGGCCCGTCCATCAATGGCGACAATGCCGCCGAGCGCGAGGTGCTGGGCTCCGGCGCCGGCATGGCGGTGCGCAAGGAAGACAGGGAACTGGTGGCGCGTCTGAACAAGGCGATTGCCGCGGTGCGCGCCAATGGCAGCTTCAAGAAGCTGAGCGTGCAGTATTTCGGGCGCGATATTTACTGATGGTGTTGCTGCCCGCAGCCCGGTGACGCGGGTTGCGGGCATGGCTCAGCTGCTGCTTGCCGACGTGTTCTGGCTGTTGTCTTGCTGCAAGTCCGGGCGGATCAGCGTGTAGTCGTTATTGCTGGGCAGGCCGTTCTTCTGCCAGTCGTCCAGCGTGGCCATGATGGCGTCGTGGGTCTGGTTGCTGATGTCGGGCAGGCTGCCGCCAAAAGCCTGTTTGGCCTCATCAAAGCCCTGTTGTACTGCGGCGCGGAGGGTATCGATCTTGCTGGGGTCGTTGCCTATGCCCAGCCTGGCAAAATCCAGGATGCGCCGTGCGGTGTTCTTTACGCCCAGCTCGCCATCCTCGGACACCGCCTGGGTGGCTGCGGCCTTGGTTTGCGGGTCGACCGTCAGCTTTTGTTCGCCGCTCACCACCTTGTTCCATTGCAGGCCCTGCTGCTGCACCAGATTGCCCAGCAGCTTGAGGAAGTCCGACACTTGCTGGTTGGACTTGGCCAGCAAGGCTGACACATCCACCGGGGCAGCGGTGGCGCTGCTGCTTGGTTTGCCGTAGGTCAGCGACTGTGTGCCGCTGTCGTTCTGGCCCAGGCTGACCACTTCGTCCACGGTCAGTGTGCTGCTGTTGATGCTGTCGCCGGTCTTGCTATCGGTCAGGGTCGTGCTGCTGAGGCTGGCGTAAAGCGACAGGCTGTTGCCCGGAATGCTGCTGATGCTCATGAGCGACTCCCATGGTGATAGTGATGAAGCATGCCGGCAAAGTGGCAGGCTACTGTCTCATTATCGGTCGCTGGCGGGAAAATTTTAGTAAAAAACAATGTAATCAGGCCGGTGCGCCCTGCGGCAGCCCCGGCCGGGTGTGACTGCTTGCTGGCTTAGGCAGACAGCTGGCTGGCCCAGGCTTGCAGTGCCTGCAGTTGTTGCACCACCAGCCCTTGCAGGCGTTCATCGGTCAGATTGCCTTCGGCATCAAAGCCGCCGGCAAAGGCATTGGCAAACACTTCCGGCTTGTTCAGCGGGTGCAGGTCGAGGTATACGCAGGTCTGGCGCAGGTGGTATTGCGCGCGGGACGTCCCCATGCCGCCGCCTGCGCCGACAATGGCGACCGCCTTGCCGGCCAGCAATGCGTTGTCCGGCTCGCGCGAGGCCCAGTCCAGCGCGTTTTTCAGCGCCGGAGCCATCGAGTAGTTGTATTCCGGGCAGGCCAGCAGCAGGGCATCGGCACTGGCCAGTTGCGCCAGCAGTTGCTGCACGGCGGCCGGTTTTTCGATGATGTCGGCATTGTAAAAAGGCAGCTGGCCAAGGTCTGCGATCTCGATCTGGATGCCTGCTGGTGCGTGTGCCTTGGCATATCGCAGCAAGCCCATATTGGTGGATGCGCGACGCAGGCTGCCACAGATGCCCAGTACTTTCAGTGTGCTCATCGTGGTTCCTTGTGTGAGGACAGGGGGTGGAGAGAGATGTCCCGTCTGCATTCTAGATAGCACCTGTCCTCTTTTCCAGTTGAGGCAGTCAGTCATCGGCTGTGCTGCCAAATGCAGGCCCGCATTTCGCTTCACCCTGAGTCCGGCTTATAATGTCCGGCTGTCCGCATTCCAGAGTGTTGAAATAGTGTCCGAACGATTCGCCGTATGGCTGCAATATCTCCTGCCCAAGCAGGCTTTGACCATTCTGGCCGGCAAACTGGCCAGTGCCGAGGCCGGAGGACTGACCACAGCGGTGATTCGCTGGTTTGTCGGCCGTTATCAGGTCAATATGGCCGAGGCGGCCAACCCCGATATCGCCAGTTATCCCAGCTTCAACCAGTTTTTTAGCCGGCCGCTGCGCGCCGGGGCGCGTCCATTGGCCGATGCCGCACTGATCTGCCCGGTGGATGGTGCCATCAGCCAGTTCGGACCCATCCGGCAAGACCAGATTTTCCAGGCCAAGGGGCATGACTACTCCACCACCGCGCTGGTGGGCGGCGATACGGCCATGGCCACGCACTATCAGAATGGTTTCTTTGCCACCATCTACCTGAGTCCACGTGATTATCACCGCATCCACATGCCTTGCGATGGCCGCCTGCTGAGCATGACTTATGTGCCGGGTGCGCTGTTTTCGGTGAATCCGGCCACGGCGCGTGGTGTGCCGGGGCTGTTTGCCCGTAATGAACGGGTGGTATGCGAGTTTGACGGGCCGCATGGCCGCTTTGTGCTGACCCTGGTGGGGGCCACCATCGTCGGCAGCATGGCCACGACCTGGCATGGTGTGGTGAATCCGCCGCGTCCGGGCCGGATCCAGCGCTGGGACTACCAGGACCAGCATATCGTTATCGGCAAGGGGGAGGAGATGGGCCGCTTCCAGCTCGGTTCCACCGTGGTGTTGCTGTTTCCGCAGTCCACCGGCTTGCAGTTCAATCAGCAGTGGCAGCCCGCCAGCCCGGTCCGACTGGGAGAGTGCATGGCCGACATGGCCTGAGAGCAAAACCGCCGTTGGCGGTTTTTTTTATGCCTGTCGCTGATGCGTTGCACCAACCTGCCTGTCATTGAACTATGCTAGTGTCACCGTCGCCTCATGCCCGCTGCTGTCAGCCCCTCCGGGGCGGCCGGCCAGCACCCTGCGGTGGCGGACGCTGTCCGGCTGACTTTACTTTGCCCTTGTTCGACCTCTCTCATGAATACAGACGTGTCAGGACCTTCTGCTGCATTGCCGCTGGCCAGCCCGGATGCTGCCCTGCGGCCGCCCGCCATCACGCCCTGGCGGCTGTGGCGCATCATTTCGCGGCGTGAACGCTGCATCCTGTTTGGTGGCTGGCTGTGCAGCCTGCTGCTGTCGCTGGGGCTGGGTGTGCTGTCGGTGGCGGAGAACTGGTCTGGCATGCCGCTGCAGTTTGGCGGGGTGACGGTTTACATCACCGTGTATCCGGCCCTGCTGATCAGCCTGTGGTGGAGCCTGTGCCTGGGCTGGTGGTGGGGCGCCTTGCCAGCCTATCTGACCACGCTGGTGCTGGCCTTGTATGCCGGCATGGCCTGGCAGTGGGCCGCCCTGTTTGCCTTTGCCGATCCGCTGGGTGTGGCGGTAATGGTGCTGGGGTTTCGCGCCTTGCCCATGTTGCGCGGCCTGCGCAGCCTGGAATCGGTGCTGCACTTTGTCCAGCTGTCTTTTGTCGGCAGCATTTTCAGTTCCAGCGGGGCGCTGATCTGGACCTATTGCAACAAACAGGCGTTCAGCGAGCTGCTACCCATCTGGCAGGGTTGGTGGCTGGGGTTTTTCCTGCAAAACCTGCTGCTGGTGGGGCCGGTCCTGGCTCAAAGCTGGCGGGCGACCGACCGCTGGCTCAGCCGTCACCAGGCCTTGCCGCCTGCCAGTGAGGCAGAGTCGCGCCACCTGATCGTGCTGTTACTGGTGCTGGTCAGCCTGGGGGCGCTGGTGTACGGCTACCTGTCGCTCAGCCTGGGCAGCAGCCTGTTGCTGGGGCAGTTGCAACATGGTCTGTCACCTGAGCTCCGCCAAGCCGCCATGGTGATGACCCAGACCGGCTGGGTGTTCTTCTGGGTGTTTGCCTTGCAGGTACTGTTCAATGCCTTCTTTGCCTACCGGCTGTTCCTGCACTGGCAGGGGCGCAACCAGCAGTTGCTGACCGCGCTGAAACAGAGCAATGCCTATCTGGCGCAGCTGGTGCGGCTGGACGGCCTGACCGGTCTGCTCAATCGCCGTTCCGGCGACGAGGTGCTGCAACAGGAATGGCTGCGCAGCCAGCGTTCTGGCCAGCAGGCCGTGCTGATCATGCTGGATATCGACCATTTCAAGCAGGTGAATGACGAATATGGCCACGATGTGGGTGACCGGGTGATCGAGCGGGTGGCCACGCTGCTGCTGGAACATACCCGTGCCATCGATACCGCCATCCGCTACGGTGGCGAAGAATTCCTGCTGGTGCTGCCGCACACCACGCAGGAAGGTGGCGTGCAATTGGCCGAGCGCCTGCGTCAGCAGATGGCAGCCAGGACGCTGCATTGCAACGACGTGGAGGTGAGCGTCACGCTCAGCCTGGGCGTCGCGGCCACCACCATGGTGATGCAGGACAAGGCCGCCTGGGTGAAGCAGGCTGATATGGCGCTATATCAGGCCAAACGGGCAGGGCGCAATCGGGTGGTGGCAGCGCACTGAGCATCACGCTGCCGGCGCAGGCAATGAAAAGGCCACCCACGGGTGGCCGTTTTCATGGGCAGGCAGGCGGATTCAGACACTGTCGCCGGGAATACGCACCCAGCCTTCCATCAGCACGCGGGCGCTGCGGCTCATGATGGCCTTGCTCACCTGCCATTGGCCGTCCACCAGCTTGGCTTCCGCACCGACGCGCAGGGTGCCGGACGGGTGGCCAAAGCGCACCGACTGGCGTTCGCCACCACCGGCAGCCAGGTTGACCAGCGTGCCGGGAATGGCGGCGGCGGTGCCGATGGCCACTGCCGCAGTGCCCATCATGGCGTGGTGCAGCTTGCCCATGGACATGGCGCGCACGCGCAGGTCGATGTCTGCCGGGGTGATTTCCTTGCCGCTGGAGGCGGTATAGGCCGCAGGTGGGGCGACAAAGGCAATCTTGGGCGTGTGCTGGCGGGTGGCCGCTTCGGCAAGGTCCTTGATCAGCCCCATGCGCAGCGCGCCGTGGGCACGGATGGTTTCAAAGCGGGCCAGTGCGGCGGCATCGCCATTGATGGCTTCCTGCAGTTCGCTACCGCTGTAACCCAGCTCGGCCGCGTTCAGGAAGATGGTGGGGATGCCGGCATTGATCATGGTGGCCTGGAAACTGCCCACGCCCGGCACATCCAGCGTGTCCACCACATTGCCGGTGGGGAACATCGCGCCGCTGCCATCGCCTTCGCCCTCGTCGGCCGGGTCGAGGAATTCCAGCTGTACTTCGGCGGCCGGGAAGGTGACGCCGTCCAGCTCGAAATCACCGGTCTCCTGTACTTCACCGTTGGTGATGGGCACGTGGGCGATGATGGTCTTGCTGATATTGGCCTGCCAGATGCGCACCGTGGCCACGCCATTGGCCGGGATGCGGCTGGCATCGACCAGTCCGCTCATGATGGCAAAGGAGCCGACGGCGGCGGACAGGTTGCCGCAGTTGCCGCTCCAGTCGACAAAGGCCTTGTCGATGGCCACCTGGCCAAACAGGTAGTCCACATCGTGATCGGGCCGACTGCTCTTGGCCAGGATCACCGTCTTGCTGGTGCTGGAGGTGGCACCGCCCATGCCGTCGATCTGCTTGCCGTAGGGGTCGGGGCTGCCGATCACCCGCATCAGGATGGCGTCACGCACCGGGCCGGCTTGTTGCGCGGCGGCCGGCAGGTCTTGCAGGCGGAAAAACACCCCCTTGCTGGTGCCGCCACGGATATAGGTGGCAGGAATGCGGATTTGTGGAGCATGGGCCATGCAGTCTCTCCTGTCATGCTGTGGGCAAGGCCATCAACAGGCATTGCCGGAATAGGGTGGCAAGCAGCCGGGCGGCTGCGAAACGGATTTCGCGCCGCCCGGCGGTTGGGGGCTGCCCTGAATCCGGCCTGCCGGCAGGGACATACCTGCAGGCCGGGGGCAGCAAAACTCAAGCGGTGGTGGACTCCAGGAAGTCCTGGGCGAAGCGCTGCAGCACGCCGCCAGCCTGGTACACCCGCACTTCGGCGGCGGTATCCAGACGGCAGGTGACCGGAACTTCCAGCGTTTCGCCATTGCGACGGTGAATCACCAGTGTCAGCGTGCAGCGCGGCGAGATGTCGCCCTTCACGTCGTAGCTTTCGCTGCCGTCAATGGCCAGGGTCTTGCGGTTGGTACCGGCCTTGAATTCCAGCGGCAACACGCCCATGCCCACCAGGTTGGTGCGGTGGATGCGTTCGAAGCCTTCGGCCACGATGGCTTCCACCCCGGCCAGCCGCACGCCCTTGGCCGCCCAGTCACGCGAGCTGCCCTGGCCGTAGTCGGCACCGGCAATGATGATCAGCGGCTGCTTGCGCGCCATATAGGTTTCGATGGCCTCCCACATGCGGGTGACCTTGCCTTCCGGCTCGATACGCGCCAGCGAACCCTTCTTCACCGCGCCATCCACCACGGCCATTTCGTTAACCAGTTGCGGGTTGGCAAAGGTGGCGCGTTGGGCGGTCAGGTGGTCGCCACGGTGGGTGGCGTAGGAGTTGAAGTCCTCCTCCGGCAAGCCCATCTTGGCCAGGTATTCACCGGCAGCCGAGCTGGGCAGGATGGCGTTGGACGGCGACAGGTGGTCGGTGGTGATGTTGTCCGGCAGCACCGCCAGCGGCAGCATGCCCTTGAGCGTGCGCTCCCCGGCCAGTGCGCCTTCCCAGTAGGGCGGACGACGGATGTAGGTGGACATCGGACGCCAGTCGTACAGCGGGCTCTTGGCTTCTTCCACCTGACCCAGATCGAACATCGGGATGTATACCTGCTTGAACTGCTCCGGTTTCACGCAGCGCGCCACGATGGCGTCGATTTCATCATCGGACGGCCACAGGTCCTGCAGGCGGATTTCCTTGCCATCCACCACGCCCAGCACGTCTTTTTCAATGTCGAAGCGCACGGTACCGGCAATGGCATAGGCCACCACCAGCGGCGGAGACGCCAGGAAGGCCTGCTTGGCATAGGGGTGGATACGGCCATCGAAGTTGCGGTTGCCTGACAGTACGGCGGCGGTGTACAGGTCGCGCTCGATGATTTCCTGCTGGATTTTCGGGTCCAGTGCGCCGGACATGCCGTTACAGGTGGTGCAGGCATAGGCGACGATGCCAAAGCCCAGCTTTTCCAGTTCCGGCAGCAGGCCGGCTTCTTCCAGATACAGCCTGGCGACTTTGGAACCGGGGGCAAACGAGGACTTCACCCACGGCTTGCGCAGCAGGCCCAGTTCATTGGCTTTCTTGGCCAGCAGGCCGGCGGCCACCACATTGCGCGGGTTGCTGGTATTGGTGCAGCTGGTGATGGCGGCAATGATGACCGCGCCATCCGGCAGCAGGCCTTCGGCTTCTTCGGCGCGGGCCTTGTCCAGGTCAACCGCAATGCCGCGCTCGGCCAGTGCCGAGGTGGGCAGGCGCTTGTGCGGATTGGACGGGCCAGCCATATTGCGCACCACGCTGGAC
>NZ_JAELTZ010000052.1:0-27816 GCF_016429115.1 Aquitalea sp. ASV15
ATGCGCGGCAAGGTAACCGAGCAGCACATCCGTGCCAACAGCAAGAGTGTTTACTGAAGCGAAAGGACAAAATCATGTGGTATTTCGCCTGGATGTTGGGGCTGCCCTTGGCCGTGGCCATGGGGGTGATCAATGCGGTGATCGAGGAAAACCTGCATCACGATGATTGATTCACAGTAAGTGTTGTACAGGGCGACGCAGCATGTGCTGCGTCGCTTTTGTGCGGTATGCATGGCAGGTGGTATGCCAGGTGGCTTGCCATCCGATGGGCGTGAAGGAATGAATGATGGGGAGGAATTGTCATGACGGTTTTGTTGGTTGATGACGATGTCGATTTTTGCCAGGTACTGGCGCGCTCCCTGCGACGGCACCAGTTGGATGTGCTGCTGGCACACAATGGCCGCGATGCCTTGTGCCATGCTGCCGACAGCTGTGAACGCATCATCCTGGATTTGAATCTGGGGGGTGAAAACGGGCTGAAGCTGCTGCCGGATCTCAAGGCACATTATTCTCGCAGCCAGATCCTGGTGCTGACGGGTTATGCCAGCATTGCCACCGCAGTGGAGTCGGTCAAGCTGGGGGCCATGCAGTATCTGTCCAAGCCGGCCTCGGTGGACGACATTCTGGCGGCCTTCAGCCAGAGGGAGCCGGATCCCGACTTGCCGATTGCCGATCGGCCGGTATCGGTCAGGCGGCTGGGCTGGGAGCATGTGCAGCGCATCCTGCTGGAGCACAATGGCAATGTTTCTGCCACTGCCCGCGCACTGGGCATGCACCGTCGCACCTTGCAGCGCATGCTGGCCAAGCATCCACCCCCGGTGGCGCAGGCTTTGTCTGGTCGAGGTGCTCCGCCACGGCCTGGCGAGGCAGAGGATGGCGTCTAGTTTCCAAACAGTCGGCCTGTGACAATTTGCCACATGGTGGCGCCGCTGGCCGCCATCTATGATGTCGGGATTTGCCAGCCTGGCTGCTGCCATGCCTATTGCTGCCGACATCACCTCTTTGTATCTGAACCATATTGTCGAACTGCGCCGCTACCTGAGTGGCAAGGTAGACAGTACCGCCCTGGCCGACGATCTGGCCCATGAAACCTTTGCCCGTGTCCTGGCAACGGACAAAGCGCTGGACGGTGTGCGTCAGCCGCGCGCCTTGCTGTTCTGCATTGCCCGCAACCTGCTGATCGACCACTACCGGGGCAAGGCGGCCCATGCCGGGGTAATGGTGCCGCTGGAGTCGTGTCAGCAACAACCATCCGCCGCCCCCTCTCCCGAACGCATCGTGCTGGCCCGCCAGCAGCTGGCCCAGCTGCGCCACGCGATAGACAGCCTGCCGCCACGCTGTCGTCAGGCCTTTGTCCGTTTCCGTTTTGATGGCATTCCGCAAAAAGCACTGGCGGTCGAGTTGGGCATCACCCTCAATGCCGTGGAGAAACTGCTGATCCGCGCCATGCTGGCCTTGCGCCAGCAGCTGGAGTGGGCATGAGCCCTGCGCCGGATGCCGCTGTCCGGCAACTGCGGGAAGAAGCAGCCCGCTGGTTGTTGCGCCAGCAAGAGGGGCTGACTCCACAGCAGCAGGCCGAATTCCAACGCTGGCATGATGCTGCGGAAGAACACCGCCAGGAATACGCCGCCCAGTGCCGCCTGTGGGGTGCCATGGACCAGCTGGCCAAAGCACCCGCGCGCCGACGCGGCCGGGCTGGCAGCCTGGGCTGCCTGTTGCTGATGGTGGCAGGGGGCTGGACCCTGTTGCACTTGCCGGTGCAGTCGGCGCTGTTCACCGCCTACGGACAAGGCAGCAGCCAATACCTGGCCGATGGCAGCAAGCTGACGCTGGGTGGGCATAGCCGGGTACGGGTGGATTATCGCTGGGGCGAGCGGCAGTTGGTGGTGGAGCAGGGTATGGCCAGCATCCGGGTGGCACCCAATCCGCGCCCGCTGAAAGTGCTGGCCGGGGCAGGCGAGTTACGCGATATCGGCACCGAGTTTGCTGTGATGCGCAGCGGGGATCAGGTAGCGGTGCATGTACAGCAAGGGCTGGTGGAGCTGCGCCTTGCTGGCCAGGTGCTGCAACTGGCTGCCGGACAGCAAGCCCGTTATCAGGGCCAGCATCTGACAGGGCCCTTATCTGCCGGCAGCTTTGACTGGCAGGGGGGAATCTGGACCTTCAACCACCTGCCGCTGGGGGATTTGCTGCTGGCGGTCAATGGCCAGTCAGCGCAGTCATGGCGGCTGGAGGACCCGTCACAGAGCAGCCTCTCGCTCAGCGGCAGCGTACAGCGCGATGACCGTGACACCTTGCTGAGCATGCTCACCAGCATGCTGCCCTTGCAGGCGCAGCAGCAGTCGGATGGCTCTGTCTTGCTGAGCAGAAAAAAATAAGTGCTGAACCATGTCAGGTTGTTGACCCTTGTTTCGTCTTCCTTCTTGTCCGTGATGAACACTCAAAAGCAAAGAAACGAAGATGAAACAACGCTATCCATCCATGGGACTTGCCCTGCTGGTTTCCGCCCTGTTTTCCAGTGCTGCACTGGCACAGGATGTGACCGTGAATATTGCGCCGCAAAGCCTGGCCTCTGCCCTGACCGGGCTGGCCGGGCAAACCGGCCTGCAACTGCTGTTTGCCAGCCAAGAGCTGGATGGTCAGCACAGCGCCGGGCTCAATGGCACCATGTCCGCCGAGCAGGCGCTGGCCCGTCTGCTGCAAGGCAGTGGCTTGCAAGCCCGGAAAACCGCGGCCGACAGCTATATCATTGTCAAGGCAGCCAATCCCGCTAATGCACAGCTGATGCCGGAAGTACTGGTGACCGCCACGGCACTGGACAGCTACAAGGCCGACAAGGCAGCCATTTTTGGCAAAAAGCCGGTCAGCCTGCGCGAGATTGCCAACTCGGTATCGGTGGTGGGCAAGCAGCAAATGGAAGACCAGCACATGACCACGGTGGCCGATGCCATGCAGCAGGCCACCGGTGTCACGGTCATTGCCAACGACACCCTGAGCAACCAGTACCTGATTCGCGGTTATAACTCGGTGGGCGTGATGTATGACGGGGTGACGTCGTATAACGGCCTGTCACCCTCGCACCAGTTTGACCTGCCCTTGTATGAAAGCATCGAGGTGCTGCGCGGCCCCGCCGGACTACTGCGCGGGGTGGGCGAGCCGGGGGGGATTGTCAATCTGGTAAAGAAAAAGCCGCAAAAAGACTTTGCCGCCAGTTGGGAAGCCAGTACCGGCTCCTGGAGCAATAACCGTCTGGTGGGGGATGTCACCGGTGCCATGAATGAAAGCGGCACGGTGCAAGGCCGGCTGATTGCCAGCAGCGAAGACCGCAACTATTTTTACGACCACACCCACAGCAACAAGTGGCTGCTGTCCGGCATGCTGCGTTTTGAACTGAGCCCGCAAACCACCTTTGACATCAGCTATACCGGGCAGAACCAGACGGTGAAAGACCCGTGGTCCGGCTTGCCCACTTACACCACCACCGACAGCAGCGGTCACTACCAGTTGCTGAAGGTATCGCCCTCTACCTTCAATGCCCCGGACTGGGGGCGCACCAGTTACAACACGCAGGAGCTGTCCGCAGCGCTGGAGCACAAGTTCGGTAATGAATGGGCTGCCAAACTGAATGTGAACCACCGCGTGCAGGAGCTGTACTACAAATATGCCTATACCTCGTCCGGCCTGAACCCGCTGACCAATACCATCGACTACAGCACCATGCGCGGTGACTACACCTATACCCGCGACGGTATGGACCTGAGCCTGTCCGGCCCGCTGGAAATGTGGGGTCGCAAGCATGACATGCTGCTGGGCTTCAATGTCGACGAATACAATAGCAAGGGCCGTTCCGGTCGCGGGCCGACTTATTCCGGGGTGGACTATGCCAGCGGTAACAGCCTGGCCGAACCGGTGATCAACTACACCTCGGGCAGCGAAAGCAATACCCGGCAAAGCGGGTTCTACACCCAGGGTCGCCTGCACCTGACTGACGCCACCACCCTGCTGCTGGGGGCGCGCACCACCACCTTCCTGGCCAAGTCGCACAATATTGCCCCGTCCACCTTTACCGACTGGAAAGACGGTGCCAAGGCCAGCAATCGCGTCACGCCTTATGGCGGCCTGCTGTACGACTTCAGTCAGCAAGTGACCCTGTACGCCAGCTATGCCAATATCTTTGTGCCGCAAACCCAGCAAAAGGCCGATGGCTCCACGCTGGATCCGCGTGTCGGCCGCCAGTATGAAGTAGGGGCCAAGGGGGAGTTTCTGGATTCCAGGTTGGGTGCGACCCTGGCCTTCTTCAACATCCGTGACAAGAACCGTGCCTATGCCGACCCGGCCTATCCCAGCTCCAACTACTACCTGAATGCCGGTGAGGTCGAATCGCAAGGGGTGGAACTGGAAGTACAGGGCAAGGTGAACAGCCGCTTTGACGTGACGGCCGGCTACACCTACATGACCACCACCTATCTGTCCGACCCCAGCAACCAGGGCAAGACCTACTCGATCCAGACCCCGCGCAACCAGTTCAAGCTGTGGAGCAACTACACCTTTGCTGATACCGGCTGGCTCAAGGGCTACTCGCTGGGGGGTGGCCTGATTGCCCAGAGCCGTGCGCAAAGTTCGCGCGGCTGGTCGGACGAGGTGGTGAACAGCGGCTATGTGGTGGCCAACGCCCGTATCGGCTATCAGTTCAACAAGAACTACAGCCTGGCGCTGAATATCAACAATCTGTTTGATACCCGCTACTACGCCTCGGTGGGCACGCCCAATATCTACAACTTCTATGGCGAACCGCGCAATGTCATGCTGACCCTGCGCGGCAAGTACTAAAAGCCGCTAACAAAACCTCGTAGAGCACCCGAGTCAAGGCGCGCCGACGCAGACTGTACAATGAGTACGGCAAGTCGGCGCAACGCAGAATCGGGGGTTTTGTTAGCGGGTCTAAGCCAGCCCGCAAGCCGGGGGCCTTGGCCCCTGGCTGGAGTCCTTGTCATGTTGCAGCGTTTTTTTCATACCGGCCTGCTGACTGTCTGCTTGCTGTCCGTCCCACGGCTGGCCGCCGGGCAGGAAGTCGCCCTGCGCTTTGCCCTGCAAGCTGGCGAACAGCCCTTCAGTTGTGCCAGCCCGGCACTGCCGCTGGGACAGCCCGCCGTGCTCACCCGACTGAAAGATGCCAAGTTCTATCTGTCGGACATCCGTCTGATTCGTGACGACGGCCAGCCGCAGGCGGTACAGCTGCATGGGGATGCCTGGCAGTCGCGCGATGTTGCCTTGCTGGATTTCGTCCCCGGTGGTGGCAGCTGCCACGCCGGTTCTGCCGGGCCGGTGCATGACACCGTGCAAGGGGAAGTGCCCGCCGCTCACTACCGTGGCCTGCTGTTCACCATCGGGGTGCCGCTGCAAGGGCGGGATGAAGAGGGGCGGCCAGTCAGCCTCAATCATGGCAATTTCGAGCTGGCCGCTGCGCCGCTGGATCGCGCCAGCATGGCCTGGAGCTGGCAGGTGGGGCGCAAATTCATCAAGCTGGAACTGCTGCCGGAAGGCGGGGTGGCACGCAGCAATGGCCGCGCGGCGGTGTGGACGCTGCATCTGGGCTCCACCGCTTGTAGTGGCAATCCGGCCCAGGCCGGTGCCGTACATTGCCTCAGCCCCAACCGGGTGGCGGTGATGCTGCCGGATTTCGACCCGGCCCAAGACCGGGTAGTGCTGGATATGGCCCGCCTGCTGACCGACAGCAATCTGGCCGAGGACAAGGGCGGGGCCAGCGGCTGCATGAGCAGCATGGACGACCCGGAATGCAAGCCGCTGTTTGCCCAGCTGCAAATACAGCTGGGGGCCGGAGAGCGACGCGGGCTGCCTTTGCTGCCGCTGGCGTCGCCAGCCTTTGTCCGGGTGCAAAAGCCATGAAGCAGTGCTTGAGCGGGTGGCGTGGCATATACCTTGGACTGGCCTGGCTGGGCGTGTTCTGCCTTGCCCCGGCGCAGGCTGCTGAGGGGGCGCCCGGCGGCTGGTCGTGGCGCTTGCCCGCCGGCTTTGCCGCCCCGGTGGTGCCGGCAGATAACCCGATGAGCCAGGCCAAAGTCGCGCTGGGGCATACCCTGTTCTACGAAAAACGCCTGTCCGGCAATGGCCAGCTGATGTGCGCCAGCTGCCACATCCAGCGGCTGGCATTTACTGATGGCCGGCCGGTGTCACGCGGCTCCACGGGTGAATACACCGCGCGCAGCGCGCAGGCGCTGATGAATGTGGCCTGGAATGCCAGCTACACCTGGGCCAACCCGGCACTCACCAGCCTGGAAACCCAGATGAGCGTGCCCTTGTTCGGGGAAAACCCGGTTGAAATGGGGGTGAATGACCGCAACAAGCAACAGGTGTTGCAACGCTTGCAGGCGGATGCCCGCTACCGGCGGCTGTTTCGTCAGGCTTTTGCGCAGGATGCAGCGCCCATCAGCTGGCGCAATATCATCCGCGCCATTGCCAGCTTCGAGCGCAGCATGGTGTCCGGCAATTCCCGTTACGACCGCTACTTGCAAGGTCGCGCGCGACTCACCGCTGCCGAGTTGCGCGGCAAGGCGCTGTTTTTTGGCGAGAAGGCCGAATGTTTCCACTGTCATGGCGGTTTCAATTTCAGTGACCAGACCGTCTCGGTGAAAACCCGGCTGGAAGACATGCTGTTCCATAACACCGGGCTGTACAACCTGGACGGCAAGGGCGCTTTTCCCGAGGGCAATCGCGGGGTATACGAGCTGACCGGCCTGGCCGAGGACATGGGCAAATTCCGCGCGCCCAGCTTGCGCAATATCGCCGTTACCGCACCTTACATGCATGACGGCAGCCTGAAAGATTTGCCGTCAGTACTGGCCTTCTATGCTGGAGGTGGCCGCAAGATTAGCCAGGGAAGCTATCAAGGCGATGGCCGCTTGAACCCTTACAAAAGCGAGCTGATCGGCAATATCGACCTGAGCCGGCAGGAGCAGCAGGACATCATCGCGTTTCTGGGTACGCTGACTGACCAGCAGTTTTTGCATCAGCGCGCACTGGCTGACCCGTTGCGGCGCTAGTCAGCAACTTTGGACGGACCAGACTGCACAAGAACATGCAATATTGCTGATGCCAGACTTTCCTTCATTGGCCCGTGACCTCTTATTGCGCAAGAACCAACTTGTGCGATAAGTGTGGAATTGTGGCTTTGCCTTCGCTGTATTGATCAAGGCAACTTATATTTATTCGTATCCAGTAAAACAGCTCGCGCTAGCACTGCCCAGATGAGCTTGGTAGATGAGCTTGGTGGATGAGCTTACGCATTGGCGGCTGGAGATGATTTGCCGCTTGGCCGGGGCTACGTCTTCCGCTGCCAGGCAGGCTACGCCGTTGACATCGGCTTCCGTCGCGATTGGTCACCATATGGGGCGTGCTTGCTGGAAAACCAGCACGCGGTGCTTGTGACACGGCGGCTGGATCTGGAAGCAGGCGCGGGGCACGCAAACGGCAAGATTTGCCCCGCATCGACTGCACATTATTTCATGCTGCCCATGTCGCGGTCAGACTCCATGCCTTCGAGCATCAGCGTGGTTTCCTCTATGCGGACGAAACGTCCTTCGACATCGAATTCCGCAAACAGATAAACCTCCTGCACGACCCGAGAGCCGTTGCGGTTCGTGACATGTACGCGGTGGTGGTCGGCGTAATGCTGGCCATCGCGCAGTTCGTCCAGCACCTCGATGCGAGCCGATGCCACGACCTCGCGCAGCTTGCGCGCGTGTTGCACGAAGGCCTGGCGGTCGTCCCAGTGTCCGTTTGTGCGCTGTCGGTAATGGGGGCTGAAATGGTGGTCGAGCACATCCTCCAGGGGGCGCTGCTGTTGGTTGAGGATGTCATCCAGGGCAGTATAAATATCTGTTGGTTGCATGTGGTGTCGCACCTGATGGTTGATCGAGCCGCCATGGTAGATTTGTTGCATTGCTGTGCGTACGGTATAAATGCCAATCAATACTGTTTTAACGCCATTCATGTTCGATCCCATGATTCCACCAGCCCAGGCGGCGGACGCGAGTGGTCCGCTTCTGCTGGCTGTAGGGCACCACTCCAGTGAGGTGCGGGTGACCTCCCTTCATCATCATGCTCGTGGCCAGTTGCTCGGTGCGGCACAAGGTCTGCTGTCGGTCGATGCGGCAAATACCCGATGGGTTGTGCCTGCAAGCTATGCCATCTGGTTGCCGCCAGATGTTCCACACGGGCTGCGCTCGCATGGGCCTTTCTCGGGGTGGAGTGTTTATGTGGCGGCATCTGCCTGCGCCGAATTGCCTGGCGAGCCATGTGTCCTGATTGTCTCCAGTCTGCTGCGAGAGGCTGTGGCGCGTGCAAGCACGTGGGGAGCAGATGGACTGGACGGGCCGCAGACACGGCTGGGAGCGGTCATCCTCGACGAGATTCATTTGTCGCCCCACGCGGCGCTCGGCCTGCAAATGCCCCAGGATATCCGCTTGCGCAAGGTTGCCCAGGCCTTGTGCGAGCAGCCGGGTGATGAGCGGCGCTTGGAGGAGTGGGCCGAGTGGGTGGATATCGCGCCTCGCACGCTGACCCGTCGTTTCATTGCCGAGACCGGATTCACCTTCACGGAGTGGCGCCAACGCGTGCGTGTGCTGAAGGCACTGGAGCTGCTGGCGACCGGCAGGTCGGTAAAGGCGACTGCGCTGGACTTGGGGTACGACAATGTCAGTGCGTTTATCGCGATGTTTCGACGTCTTTTGGGTGTGACGCCGGGGCGGTATTGATTGACCGGGTTTCCATCCCGGCCTTATGGCGGGGTACGGAGCCGCTGATCTTCACTCCGCTGCATGGGGTTTCCTGCGTTGTCTTGTGCCCGGGATTTACAGCACTGGCACAACACGGATGTCGGTGTGGCCTGTCCTGGCTTTTGTGGGCAGGCTTGCCGTATAGGGATGGCCATTGCCGTAGCAGTAGTGACTATTGCTACGGCAAAGCAGGGCATTGCTTTCCTGTGCAAGCACGGGAGACAGTTCGCTCCGGTTCAGCTCAGGGCGTGGCGAACCGTGCCAGCTCGCGTTCCCAGTCCAGCGGTGCGGTACGGATGTTGCGGTCCTCGTCGCGGATGGCATCGGCCGGCAGGAACCAGTTGATTTCAAATAACAGGCCGTCCGGGTCGTGGCCGTACACACTCTTGAAGATGCCGTGGTCTTCTTCCAGCCCCAGCTTGCCAAGTGCCTGCAGCTGGTCGCGAATGCGCTTGAGTTCCAGCAGGGTATCCACTTCCCAGGCCAGATGGTAAAGACCGGCCGGTGGCTCGTTGGCGGCCGGGGTTTCGCCACGCGGGCTGAAGACGCCAGCCCGTTGCTGGCCGAGATTGCGGGCGAACAAGGCCAGGTCGTGATGGTTGTCCGACTCCGCCGCCTGGGCAAAGAAGGCTTGTTCCGGCTGCGGGCCGGGGGAGGGGTTAAACCCCAGTACTTGCTGATAGAAGCGCGTGCTGTCGGCCACATCGCTGACATACAGCACCGCGTGGTTCAGGCGTTTGATTCCCATGATGTACTTTCCTGTGACAAGGGTTTACAGGCGGTAGGCACCGTATTGCTGTGCCAGATAATCGGCAATCTGCCGGGCGTCTTGCAGGAAGTGCCGCCCGGCGTGCTCTCTGGCTCCGGCCGGTAGCGGGCTGGCCGGGTCCAGGACCAGCACCGGCAGGCTCTGGTTTTCCTCACCCAGCAACTCGACCACCGGCTGGCGCGGGCGTGGAAACGGCAGACGGCGGATTGCAATGCGCTCGGCCAGTGCTGCTTGCACTGCCAGCAGGCCCTCCAGCAGCGTGCTGTGCGGGCAGACAAAACGCTGGTCGGCCGGATGGTCGGGCCGGGTGAATCCGGGCTCCAGCAAAAACAGGGTGTCGCGGCTCATCGGGTATCTTTCGCGTTAAACATGGTGTGGCAGCCACAACCCCGCCGGGAGGCGGGGCATGTCAGCTTAGAAGGATTTGGCCAGTGCCAGGCTCAGCGCGCTTTCGCTGGCCACGCCATTGCCACCCCAGTTGACGCGGCCATAAGAGGCATAGGCATGCGTTTGCTTGGACAGGTTGTAGATGGTGCCGACCACATACTGGCTGTAGCCGGTCTTGTTGACATTGCTGCCACCGATTTCGACGTCGTAGCCCTTGGTCAGCGAGACATAAGGCAGCCAGGCGCCTACGTTGTAGCCGAAGGTAAGCACGGCTTCGCGGGTTTTCACATCCTGACCGGAGGCCGCTGCGCTCAGGCTCTGGCCGCTGGCCGCCAGACGGGCGTTCAGCACATTGACGTTGTAAGTCACGCCCGGGCTGTCAACAAACTTGCCGCTGGATACCCCCAGATAACCGTTAACGGTCTGGAAGCCCAAGGCCAGGTAGATGGGGTCGCTGATATAGCCTGCTTCCACCCGCCACCAGTCTTTTACTGAGCCGGTCTGGGCCGAGGAGTTCACCTGCTTGGCATCGCCCTTGGTTTCATAGCTGAACTTGGCAAAGTAACCGGCCTGTTCGTAGCTCAGGCCCAGGTTGAATGCCTGGTTGTTGGTGGGCTGGCCATTGCTGTCATTGGCGCGTTTCTCGTCTGCCGCCCAGGTGGTGGTAAAGCTGAAACCGGCCAGGTTGGGGCTGTCGTAGCGCACTGCATTGTTCAGGCGACCGTCCAGACGGGTGGAATACAGTTGACCACCGACGCCGCTGTAGGAACCCGGATCGATATATTCCATGTCCAGGTTGGCGTAGTCGGACAGGCGGCCCAGGCGCAGCTTGCCGTAGTCGGTTTGCAGGCCGATGAAAGAGTCGCGGCTGGCGAAGGTGTCCGTACCGCTGCCATCCACGTGGATGCGGTTTTCTACTTGCCAGATGGCAGTCAGGCCATTGCCCAGGTTTTCCGAACCCTTGAAACCGATGCGCGAAGTGTTGTCATTCACCTGGGTCGTTTTCAGGCTGCCGGTGGAGGTATAGCTTTGGACGCTGGATAGGTTGCCGGCCACTTTGCCGTAAATGGTAACGCCATCGTCGGCATGGGCAAACAAGGGAGTAGCAGCAATAGCCAGGGTGAGCAGTTTTATTTTCATGATGTGTTCACAGGAAATCGGTTGGTCGGACAAGCAAGCCGTTGCCAGGGTGGCGGGTTTCGGCTGTTGGCTATTCTTGCGTATTGTTCCCGTTTTATTAATCAATAAAAAATGATTAACAAATCAAACTGCTTTTGCAGGTTTTATTCGTATTGATTTGTTATTGATGGCTTTCTGCTGAATATTGCTAAATCAATTTTTTATTGCCATTTGCAATAAAATGCATAAGCAGTGCGGATAAGCATATCAATTTAATTTGATTGATCTTCAAATGGGCTGGGAATAGATTTTGTGGCGTCAATTACACGGTGCACACAAATGTCATACTCCCTGTCCATCCTGGATAAAAGCCCGATTCCACCAGGTGCCACTGCGGCCGATGCGCTGGCCAATACCGTGGCGCTGGCCAAGCTGGCAGAGCAGTTGGGCTATTACCGGTTCTGGGTGGCCGAACACCACAGTACACCGCTGCTGGCCAGTTCCGCCCCCGAAGTGCTGATCTCCCACATCCTGGCGCATACCAGCCGCATCCGCGTGGGCAGTGGCGGCGTCATGCTGCAGCACTACAGCCCCTATAAAGTGGCGGAAACCTTCAATCTGCTGGCGGCGCTGGCGCCGGGCCGGGTGGATCTGGGCGTAGGCAAGGCCCCCGGCGGCCTGCCATTCAGCACCCGTGCCTTGCAGCACTATCACGATGCCGCGCGCAAGCCCGATTTCACCGCCCAGCTGACCGAACTGAATGCCTTCCTGAACGAGGGCCAGCCGGAGGGTCATCCGCTGGCCGGAGCAAAGGCGACACCGCAGCCGCCCATTACCCCGGGGCGCTTCCTGCTGGGCGGCAGCCCGGACAGCGCCCGGCTGGCCGCCCGTCTGGGCTGGGATTTTGCCTATGCCGGCCACTTCAACGGCGACCCTTTGAATATCCAGCAATCCATTGCCGTGTACCGCCAGTGGACCGGCAAGGTGCCCGCACTGGCGCTGTATGCCTTTGTGGCGGAAACCCGCGAACAGGCACAGGCACTGGTGGGGGAGCTGAAGCTGTTCAAGGTGACGCTGGAAGATGGCCGCAGCGTCAATGTGCCCAGCCGCGAGGCGGCAGAAGAGTTTGCCCGTCAGGCTGGCAGCAGCCAGTACCAGCTGGAAGAAAAGCATCCGCACGTGATAGCCGGAACCGCCGGTGATGTGCGCGCAGAGCTGGATTCCCTGCACCAGAGCTACGGCATCCGCGAATTCATCATTGATATCCCGGTGGCCCAGTTTGCGCTGCGCCGCGCTTCCATTGCCCTGCTGGCCGAAGCGCGCGAGCCGCTGGCCGCCTGACCGTACTGATCAACCTTTTTGGAGCTGAACATGAGCAAACCCATTACTTTCGGCATCATGCTGCACGGCGCTGGTGGCCACATGCACGCCTGGAAACACCCCAGTGGCCCGGCGGATGCCAGCGTCAACCTGCAGTTCTATATCGATACCGTGCAGAAAGCCGAAGCCAACGGCATTGCCTTTGCCTTTGTGGCGGATGGCCTGTACATCAACGAAAAATCGATTCCGCACTTCCTCAACCGTTTCGAGCCGATTTCCATCCTGTCGGCGCTGGCCAGCGTGACACGCAAGATCGGCCTGGCCGGCACGGTGTCCACTTCCTACAGCGACCCGTTTACCGTGGCGCGCCAGTTCGGCTCGCTCGACCTGATCAGCGGCGGCCGCGCCGGCTGGAATGTGGTGACCACCCCGCTGGAAGGCACGGCGCTCAACTACAGCCGCCCGCATCCGGAACACAGCCTGCGTTATGAAATTGCCGACGAATACCTGCAAGTCACCCAGGGCTTGTGGGACAGCTGGGACGACGACGCCTTGCCGCGTAACCGTGAAACCGGCCAGTTCTTCGACAAGGACAAGCTGCACACCCTGAACCACAAGGGGCGTTTCTTCCAGGTGGCAGGGCCGCTGAACATCAGCCGCTCGCCGCAGGGCCAGCCGGTGATTTTCCAGGCTGGTTCTTCCGATGCCGGGATTGGCCTGGCGGGCAAGTATGCCGATGCGGTGTTTACCCACTCGCCTTCCATCGAAGAAACCCGCGACTTCCTGCGCAAGGTGAAAACCAGTGCCGTGCTGCATGCCCGCAAGGCGGACGATGTGAAAATCTTCCCCGGCATTGCACCGGTGGTGGCTGCCACCGATGCCGAGGCCGAAGCCAAGTTCCGCATCATCCAGCAACTGCTGACCATCGACGATGCGCTGGCCTATCTGGGTCGCTTCTTCGACCACCACGACTTTACCCAGTACCCGCTGGACGAGGCCTTCCCGGAGCTGGGCGATATCGGTCGCAACAGCTTCCGTTCCACCACCGACCAGATCAAGGCCCGCGCCCGTGAGCACGGCCTGACCCTGCGCCAGGTGGCGCTGGAAGTAGCCACCCCGCGCAGCAACTTTGTCGGCAGCGGTGAAAAAGTGGCGGCAGAAATCATCCGCTGGGTGGACGAAGGCGCGGCCGACGGTTTCATCCTGGGCTTCCCGGTGGTGGCCGAAGGGCTGGACGACTTCATCACTCATGTACTGCCGGAGCTGGAAAAGAGCGGACGCTTCACGCGCCAGCTGGACGGCCGCACCCTGCGCGACCATCTGGGCCTGCCGCGCAAGGAAAGCCGTTACCAGCAAGCGGCCGAGCACAGCAGCCAGCAGCAGGTGGCCTGATGAATGCAGCATTAGACAGCGCCGTGTTGCCGCGCAGCCTGCAGATCGAAACCGGCATTGCGGCTGCCAATGCCGAATTCGTGGCCCTGCGCCGCGACCTGCACCAGCACCCGGAACTAGCGTTTGCCGAACATCGCACCGCGGGCAAGGTAGCCGCGCTATTGCAGCAGTGGGGCTATCAGGTGACCACCGGTATTGCCGGCACCGGCGTGGTGGGCAGCTTGCGCCGTGGCAGCAGCCAGCGTTCGCTCGGCCTGCGCGCCGACATGGATGCGCTGCCCATCCAGGAAGCCACCGGCCTGCCGTATGCCAGTCAGAACCCCGGCGTGATGCATGCCTGCGGGCATGACGGCCACACCGCCATCCTGCTGGCCGCTGCCCGCTTTCTGGCTTTGCACGGCCAGTTTGACGGCACCTTGCAGCTGATTTTCCAGCCCGCCGAAGAAACCGGCAGCGGCGCACGGCGCATGCTGGAAGAAGGCTTGTTCGAGCGCTTCCCCTGCGATGCGGTGTTCGGCCTGCACAACTGGCCCGGGGTGAGTTGCGGCCATATCGGCTGCATCGAAGGCCCGGCCATGGCCTCGGTGGATCAGGCGCACATCACCGTGCACGGCAAGGGCGGCCATGGCGCCGAACCGCATAACACGGTGGATCCGGTGCTGGTGAGTGCCCACGTGATTACCGCGCTGCAATCGGTGGTGTCACGCAATGTCGACCCGCTGGACATGGGCGTGCTCACCGTGGGCAGCATCCACGGCGGCCATGCCTCCAATGTGATTCCGGACAGCGTGGAGCTGAAGCTGACGGCACGCACCTTCCGCCCGGAAGTGCGCAGCCTGCTGCAACAGCGTGTGCCGGCGCTGGTGGAGGCACAGGCGGCCAGTTTTGGCGCACGCGCCGAGGTGGATTACCGCCTGGGCTTCCCGCCGGTGTGCAATCACCCGGCAGAAACCGCGCTGGCGCGTGAAGTCGCGCAGGACACGCTGGGTGCGGCACGGGTGGAAGAGGCCTTCCGCCCACGCACCGCCAGCGAGGACTTTGCCTTCATGTTGCAGGCGCGTCCCGGCAGCTTCGTGTTTTTCGGCAATGGCGACAGCGCCGGCCTGCACAACCCGCGCTACGACTTCAACGACGCCATCCTGCCGCTGGCTGCCAGCTACTGGGTGGCCCTGGCCGAGCGCTACCTGCCGCTGCCACAGGCGGCCACATAACAAGCGACAGCCAGACACACATCGCAATGGACCGAGCACATGCGTGACTACTTTGTTTACACCACCACCACCGACCCGCGCGCCAGCGTGATGCTGGCCGAGCTGACGCAGGAATACGACGCACGCTACGGCAATCTGTTCAGCCCCGGCGGTGCCGCTGAGGAAATGCGGCGCTATCCGCCGGAAACCTTTGCGCCGCCGCACGGCAACTTCCTGTTGCTGCTGCGGCAGGGGCAGGCGATTGCCGGCGGAGCCTTCAAGCGGCTGGATGAGCATACCGCCGAATTCAAGCGTATCTGGACCCACAGCCAATTCCGCCGTCAGGGCTTGGCCGGGCTGGTGTTGCAGGAGCTGGAGGCGCAATGCCAGCGCCAGGGTTACCGCCAGATTTACCTGACCACCGGTTGCCGCCAGCCGGAGGCGGTCGGGCTCTACCTGCGTCATGGTTATCAGGCGCAGTTCGACCCGGCAGGCGATCTGGAAGCCTTGCGCACCCTGCCGTTTACCAAGGCAGTGCCACGCCAGTCCAGCGCGCAATCCCATGCTGGCTACTTGACAGAACTGGCCGGCATTGCCGTCTGAAACCGCTTTGACTTGCTTGCCGCACCCACCACGGCTTTTGCACAGGACAAGACATCATGAGTGAAATTAGCGAAGTCGGCGATATCGCCTTCAGTCATCCGCACCCGCTGCCACGGCAGGCAAACGAGCCTGCAGCGGCTGAAGCCAGCGGCAGCAACTGCTATGCCGGGTTGCGCATCATCCCGGCGCGTTACCCGGCGCGCATTGCCGGCAGTGTGCTGGCCCTGTTGTTGCTGGCCGCCATCGTCAGTTCGGTGGCCACCAATCCACGCTGGGGCTGGCCGGTGTTTGCCGAATGGTTTCTGGCCGCCCCGGTGCTGGAAGGCCTGGGCCGCACCTTGCTGCTGACCGCCATCGGCACGGTGCTGGGGTCGGTGCTGGGCACGGTACTGGCACTGGCGCGGGTATCGCGCTCGCCGCTGCTGGCCAGCCTGTCGTGGAGCTATATCTGGCTGTTCCGCTCCATTCCGCTGATCGTGCTGCTGCTTATCCTCAACAACCTGGGTTATCTGTACGAAACCATCAATATCGGCGTGCCGTATACCGGCATCAACTGGTTCAGTTATTCCACCACCGAGCTGATCAGCCCCTTTGCCGCAGCGGTGCTGGGCCTGAGCCTGAACCAGGCGGCATTCTCGGCGGAAATTATCCGTGGCGGCATTTTGTCGGTGGAGCAGGGCCAGCTGGAAGCCGCCGCTGCGCTGGGCCTGCCACGCGGACGGCAGATCTTCCGCATCGTGCTGCCGCAGGCCATGCGCACCATTTTGCCCACTGCCTTCAATGACATCATTGGTCTGGCCAAGGGCACGGCCAATGTCTACATCCTGGCGCTGCCGGAGCTGTTCTACACCATCCAGGTGGTGTACCACCGCAATCTGGAAGTGATTCCGCTGCTGATGGTGGCCACCGTGTGGTACCTGATCATCCTCACCGTACTGTCCACCGTGCAGGTGCAGGTGGAGCGCCACTATGCACGTGGCGCATTGCGCCAGCAGCCGCAGTCGCTGTGGCAGCGTGCCCGCCAGCGCTGGTGGCCTGCCGCCGCCGCAGGCAGCACTGATGTCCTTGCCCAGCCAGCCGCGCTGACCGATATACCCGCAGTCAAGGGTGGCGCAGTGGCGATTCATTCTGTCAGCAAGCGCTATGGCCATCAGCAGGTGCTGGATGCGGTGTCGCTGACCGTTCCGCCCGGCAGTGTCACCGTCATCATCGGCCCGTCCGGTTCGGGCAAGTCCACCTTGCTGCGCAGCATCAATCATCTGGAGCGGCTGGATAGCGGATTCATTGCCATTGACGGGGAGTTGATCGGCTATCGCCTGCAGGGCAACTCGCTGCACGAACTGAAGGAAAAGGACATCCTGCAACGCCGGGTGGAAGTGGGCATGGTGTTCCAGCACTTCAACCTGTTTCCCCATCTCACTGTATTGCAAAACCTGATTGAAGCGCCCATCGCCCTGCGCGGCCTGAGTCGGGCCGAGGCCGAAGCCCAGGCGCGCCTGCTGCTCAAGCGGGTAGGGCTGGCCGACAAGGCCGATGCCTGGCCGCGCCAGTTGTCCGGCGGCCAGCAACAGCGGGTGGCCATTGCCCGTGCGCTGGCGCTGCGCCCCAAGGTGCTGCTGTTTGACGAGCCCACCTCGGCGCTGGACCCGGAGCTGGTGCAGGAAGTGCTGGACGTCATCAAGGAGCTGGCGCGCTCTGGCACCACGCTGCTGATTGTCACCCATGAAATCGGCTTTGCCCGTGAAGTGGCCGATACCGTGGTGTTCATGGAGCAAGGCCGCATCGTGGAAAGCGGCAGCCCGGAACAGGTATTGCGCCAACCGCAGCAGCAACGCACCCGCGAATTCCTGGCCCGCGTGCTCTAGGGCCATGGATAAAACATTTCCCATGGATAAAACATTTTTCACACACCGTCACGACCACAAGCAAGACCACAACAAGGAAAGCATCATGTCGCGTAACACCCATCTGCCGCGCCGTACCGTACTGGCCGCCCTCAGCCTTGCCCTGCTGGCCCCGCTGTTTGGCCATGCCGCCAGCAGCATCGACCTGAGCCCGGAGCAAAAAGGCCAGCCCAAGGGCCGTCCGGTGCCAGAGGCCATCAAACTGCTGCCGAAGGACGTCCGCTTCGTCAAGGACAAGACCTTCGTGGTGGCCATTGCTGGCGGCATTCTGCCGATTGGCGGTTTTGCCAGCGACTCGAAAACCATCATCGGTGCCGACCCGGACATCTCGCGCCTGGTGGCCGATGGCCTGGGCCGCAAGCTGGAACTGGTCAACGTGGCCTGGGCTGACTGGCCGCTGGGCCTGCAGTCCGGCAAGTACGATGCGGTGATTTCCAATGTCACCGTCACCGAAGCGCGCAAGGAAAAATTTGATTTCTCCACCTACCGCAAGGACTTGCTGGGCTTTTACACCAAGGCGGGCAGCAAGCTGAAAATCAATGCGCCCAAGGATACTGCCGGGCTGAAGGTGATTGTGGGGGCGGGCACCAATCAGGAGCAGATCCTGCTGGAATGGAACAAGAAAAATCTAGCATCCGGGCTGAAACCCTTGGAGGCACTGTATTTTGATGATGAAGCCGTGGCACGGGTAGCGCTGCAATCCGGTCGTGCCGATGCCTGGCTGGGCCCCAATGCCATCTATGCACTGGAAGCGGCGCAGACCGGCAAGGTACGTCTGGCGGGTACCTTCTCGGGCGGTTGGCCGCTGACTGCTGACATTGCCGTCACCACGCGCAAGGACTCCGGCCTGGCTGCGGCGATTACCAAAATCATCAATACCCAGATTGCCAACGGCAATTACGCCAGGGTACTCGGCCGCTGGGGTCTGAGTGCCGAGGCCATCAGCGAATCGCGCACCAACCCGCCCGGCCTGCCCAAGAGCTGAGTGCCAAGCTCGGTTAACCGTATTTTCCCCTGCGTAAAACGGGTGGCCTGCTTGCTTTCCCGGATGCCACCTTGTCTGCATCCGGGATGCGAGCACACCCGGCAGTGTTACAAGAAGGATCTTGCCATGCCTTGCTCTTGCGGCCATGCCTGCCGTGTGGCTTGAAACCACTCGCGCTGTGTTGGCTGACAAAAGTATTCATCAGTTGTGGTTGTCATTTTTCTTCATATCCATTGCAGTTTTTATTGCTTAGCCAGCCGCATGCTGCAACGTAGTATTGGCGGGCAGAACAAGGGTATCCGCCCAGGGGCGCGATGACGCAATTGCCAATACATAGCAGCCACACATCACGCTACTGCGCCTTACCGATGTAGCGACTGCCGAGCAGGGCGGCTGCATCAGGCGGCCACCCTGTCCGCCAGCTATCAAAAGACAAAGGATCTGTCATGAGCATTCAATCCCTCAATGTACGCAACCAGTTCAAGGGCGTGATCAAGGAAATCCTGGAAGGGCCGGTATTGTCCGAAGTGGATGTGGAAACCGCCTCCGGCATTGTCACCTCGGTGATAACAACCCGCTCGGTACGCGAGCTGCAACTGAAAGTGGGCTCGCCGGTGATTGCCTTCGTCAAGTCCACCGAAGTGTCCATTGCCACGCTGGCGTAAGGAGCAGGCATGAGCGCCATTCTGCCCGAAGCCGCATTGCAACAGCTGTTTGTGGCGGCCCGTTCCAATCACCGCTTCCAGGACAAGCCGGTCACTGAGGCCACCATTCGCCAGTTGTACGACTTGCTGAAATGGGGGCCGACTGCCTTCAACGGCCAGCCCGGCCGTTATCTGTTCATCCATAGTGTCGAGGCGCGGCAAAAGCTGCTGCCCGCGCTGTCCTCCGGCAATCGCGACAAAACCGCCGCCGCACCGCTCACCGTGGTGCTGGCCTGGGACCCGGCCTTTCATCAACATCTGCCTGCGCAGTTTCCGGCCTACGACGCCAAGGGCTTTTATGATGGCCTGCCGCAACTGGTGGAGCCGCATGCGCGGCTCAATGCCAGTCTGCAAGCGGCCTACCTGATTCTGGCTGCCCGAGCCCTGGGGCTGGATGCCGGGCCGATGGCCGGGTTTGATGCCGCTGCCGTGGATGCTGCCTTCTTTCCGGACGGCCAGTGGCGCAGCCTGCTGCTGGTAAACCTGGGCTATGGCGTGACGGAAGGTTTGCCGCCGCGTGGGCCCCGGCTGGCATTTGAACAGGCAGCTGCCATCGTTTGACCAGATTGCCCATGTCAATCCTGCTGGCCGCCCATGTGCATGCATGGGCGGCTTTTGTCGTCATTTGCCGGTATTTATCTGAATTTAAGATATAAAACGGCGATTTTCTTGGTTTGTTGATGCATGCCGGATGGTTAGTCTGTCCCCTGAATGTGCTGCCCACCCACTTGCGGCAGCCACCATCAGGGAGTCTGCAATGCAGCCATCAACAATCAAATTTTCACGCTGGGGCGGTGTGCTGGCCACGCTGCTGCTGGCTGTCAGTACGCTGGCCGTGGCCGGGCCTAACGGCATCAAGGTGGGGGTGTCCTCCACGCCGCAAATCGAATCGCTGCAAATCGCGGTGAAGGAAGCCAAGGCCCAGGGCCTGAATGTGGAGCTGGTGGAGTTTTCCGACTGGAACACCCCCAATGCCGCACTGGCCAATGGCGATATCGATGTCAATTATTTCCAGCACATTCCGTTTCTGGAAAACGCCAAGAAGCAGGGTGGTTACGACTTTGTGCCGATTGCCCCCGGCACCATCATGAAAATCGGCCTGTACTCGCACAAATGGAAATCCTTTGCCCAGATTCCGCTGGGCGGCAAGGTGGCCATTGCCGGTGACCCGGTGAATGGCGGCCGTGGTTTGCTGCTGCTGGAAAAAGCCGGGCTGATCAAGCTCAAGCCCGGCCTGGCTTACAAGGCCACCATCCAGGATATCGTGGCCAATCCGCGTAAGCTGCAAATCGTGCAGCTGGAAGCCTCGCAACTGGCGCGCTCGCTGGATGATGTGGATCTGGCGCAAGGCTACCCGTCCTTCCTCAAACTGGCGGGCGACAACCCGGACAATGCCTTGCTGTTTGACGGGCTGGAAAACAGGATTTACGCGCTGCAATGGGTGGTGCGCAAACAGGATGTGAACAATGCGCAAATCCGCCGCTTCATTGCCATCTATCAGCAATCAAAGCAGGTGCGTGCCTCGCTGGACAAGGTGTTCGGCAAGTTGTACGCCCCCGCCTGGCTGTGAAGGAGAGACGCATGAATGCTTTGGCAGAGGCAATCCGGCCAGAGGTAGTACAAGGCCCGGCCTTGTGGCAGCGCGAGGCGGAACCCGCCGGGGAGGCGCTGGTCAGCTTCCGGCAGGTGGGGCGTCAGTTCCAGGCTGGCGGGCGCAGCGTGCAGGCCTTGCAGGAGGTGAGCTTTGACATCCGGCGTGGCGAAATCTTCGGCATCATCGGCCGCAGCGGCGCGGGCAAGTCCACCTTGCTGCGTACCATCAACCGGCTGGAATCGCCCAGCAGTGGCCAGGTGCTGGTGGCGGGCAAGGATTTGTCCGGCCTGAACGAAGCCCAGCTGGCGCAGGCGCGGCGCGGCATCGGCATGATATTCCAGCACTTCAACCTGCTGTCCTCGCGCACGGTGGCGCAGAACATCGGCCTGCCCTTGAAGATAGCCGGGCTGCCGCAGGCCGAGATTGACGCCCGCGTCGACAGCCTGCTGCAACTGGTGGGGCTGGAGGGCAAGCGCGATGTCTATCCGTCACGCTTGTCCGGCGGCCAGAAGCAGCGGGTGGGCATTGCCCGCGCGCTGGTGCATCAGCCGGAATTGCTGCTGTGCGACGAAGCCACCTCGGCACTGGACCCGGAAACCACCCAGTCGATTCTGGCGCTGCTGCGCGATATCAACCGTCAACTCAAGGTCACCGTGGTGCTGATTACCCACGAAATGGCCGTCATCCGCGAAGTGTGCGACCGCGTGGCCGTGCTGGAAGCAGGCAAGGTGGTGGAGCTGGGGCCGGTATGGCAGGTGTTTGGTGCACCGCAGGCCGATGCCACCCGCGCCTTGCTGGCCTCGCTGAATCATGAGCTGCCTGCTGATGTGGCCGGGCGCATCGTGCAGGAACCGGCCAGTGCGCAGTCGGAACTGCTGCTGGATGTGCGGCTGGATGGCGTCAGCGGGCAGGACCCGGCGCTGGGCCCGATGGTGGCAGCCCTGGGGCCGGCCACCCGCCTGCTGCATGGCGGTGTGGAACGCATACAGGGCAGGGCGCAGGGCAGGCTGGTGCTGGCCTGCGCGCCGCAGTCGCGCAACCGGCTGGGCGATCTGGCCCGTCAGCTGGCCATTCCGGTCGGCAATATCCGCATCCTGGGGTACGTCGACCATGCCTGATTCTTTTGATCTGTATCTGACTGCCGCCTGGCAGACCCTGCAAATGGTCAGCGTGTCGGCGCTGGTGTCCGCCATTTTCGGCCTGGCGCTGGCCTTGCTGCTGGTGACCACCGGTCCGGGTGACCTGTACGCCCGGCCCTGGCTCAACCGGGGCGTGGGCAGCGTGGTGAATGTGTTCCGCTCGGTGCCTTTCATCATTCTGCTGGTGGTGCTGCTGCCCTTCACCCGGCTGGTGGTGGGCAGCACCATCGGCGTGTGGGCGGCGGTGGTGCCGCTGTCGGTGGCCGGGATTCCGTTTTTTGCCCGCATTGCCGAAGTCAGCCTGCGCGAAGTGGACCGCGGGCTGATTGAAGCGGTGCAGGCCATGGGCGGGCGCAAGCGCGATGTGCTGTGGCATGTGCTGCTGCCTGAAGCGCTGCCGGGCATTGTCTCCGGCCTCACCATCACCCTGGTGGCGATGATCGGCTCCTCGGCCATGGCCGGTGCCGTGGGGGCCGGTGGCCTGGGTGACGTGGCCATCCGCTATGGCTATCAGCGCTTTGATACCCAGGTAATGGTGTCGGTGCTCATTGGCCTGGTGGTGCTGGTCAGCGTGGTACAAACCGCCGGTGACGTGCTGGCGCGTCGTCTCAATCATCGTCAATAAGCCGGAAACCATTCATGACTCAACAAGCAATCCTGCAAGAAGCTGCACTGATCCGCAGTGATGCCGAAGCCCTGGAAGTGGCACGCCAGCTGGCGGCCGAGTTCGCCGTGGAAGCCGGCGTGCGCGACCGTGAGCGCCGCCTGCCCTGGGCCGAGCTGGCGCGTTATTCCGCCAGCGGCCTGGGTGGCATTACCGTGCCGCGTGCCTATGGTGGTGCCGGCGTCAGCCTGCTGACACTGTCGCGGGTGTTCCGCACCCTGTGCGCGGCCGACCCCTCGCTGGGGCAGATTCCGCAAAACCACTTTGCCGTGCTGGAACTGTTCCCGCTGCTGGCTACGCCGGCCCAGTTGCGCTTCATCTATAGCGAAGTGCTGTCCGGGCGTCGTCTGGGCAATGCCGGGCCGGAAAAGGGCAAGCAGCCCATGCAGCAGCTCAGTACCCGGCTGAGCCGCGAGGCGGACGGGCTTTACCTGAGCGGCCAGCGTTTTTACTCCACTGGGGCCTTGTTTGCCGACTGGATTCCCACCCGCGCCCGCGATGAATCCGGCCTCACCGTACAGGTGCTGGTGCCACGGCATGCGCCGGGCGTGGAAGTCATCGACGACTGGTCCTCGTTTGGCCAGCGCACTACCGCCAGCGGCACGGTGCGCTTTGAGCGGGTACGGGTGGAGGAGGCGCAGCTGCTGCCGGTATGGCAGCTGGCGGACCGCCCCAATCTCACCGGGCCCATTTCGCAACTGATCCAGGCCAGTATTGACGCCGGTATTGCCGAAGCGGCACTGCGCGACGCCATCCTGTTTGTGCGTGAGCATGCCCGGCCCTGGCTGGATTCCGGCCTCAGCCGTGCCAGTGACGACCCTTATGTGATTCAGGCGGTGGCGCGCTTGCAGATCGACCTGCATGCCGCACTGGAAGTACTGGACGATGCCGCCCGCACGCTGGACCGCCTGCGCACGGGCGAAGTGACCGATGCCATCAGTGCCGAAGCCTCCATTGCCGTGGCCGAAGCCAAGGTGCTGACCACCGAAATTGCCCTGCAAGCCAGCGAAAAACTGTTCGAACTGGCCGGTTCGGCCGCCACCCGTGCGCGCCACCAGCTGGACCGCCACTGGCGCAATGCCCGCGTGCACACCCTGCACGACCCGGTGCGCTGGAAGTACCACGCCATTGGCAATTACAGCCTGAACGGTGTGTTTCCGGCACGTCATCAATGGAATTGAAAGGAGAGCAGCATGAGTGAAGTGGCTGCAGTGCGCCCGGTGCAGGGCCAGCAGGCCAAGCCGCTGGCGGCCCACCGTATCGACAGCGATGAAGAAGCGCTGCAACTGGCCCGCCATTGGGCTGGCGAATTTGCCCGCGACGCCGCCCGGCGCGACAGTGAGCGCATCCTGCCCTGGGCCGAGCTGGAAGGCTATAGCCAGAGCGGGCTGTGGGGCATTACCGTGCCGCGCAAATATGGTGGTGCCGGCGTGTCCGCGGTCACGCTGGCGGAGGTGATTGCCACCATCAGCGCGGCGGACGGCTCGCTGGCGCAGATTCCGCAAAACCATTTCTACGCGCTGGAAGTGCTGCGCGTGGGTGGCAGCGCAGAACAAAAGCGCTTTTTCTACGGCCTGGCGCTCGCAGGCGTGCGTTTTGGCAATGCGCTGGCTGAAATCGGCCACAAGGACTACCAGCGCCGCACCCGGCTGACGCCGGAGGGCAAGGGCTATCGCGTCAGCGGTCAGAAATTTTATTGCACCGGCGCGCTGTATGCGCAGTGGATTCCCACGCTGGTGGTGGATGACAACCAGGACAGCTATCTGGCTTTCATCCCGCGCCACAGTGATGGGGTGGAGATTACCGACGACTGGGACGGTTTCGGCCAGCGCGTCACCGGCAGTGGTTCGGTCGGCTTCAGCCAGGTATGGGTGGAGCCGGAGTGGATTGTGCCGTTCAAGGCCTCGTTTGACCGGCCCACTCCCATCGGCCCGTTTGCCCAGATTCTGCACTGCGCCATCGACCTGGGCCAGGCGCGAGGCGCCTACCAGGAAGCCCTGCACTATGTGCGCGAGCATGCCCGTCCCTGGATAGATTCCGGCGTGGACAAGGCCAGCCGCGACCCGCTCTTGCTGGAGCGGGTGGGCAATCTGCGGGTGCGCTTGCGGGCCGCCGATGCCTTGCTGCGCCGCGCCGGTCGGGTGCTGGATGCACTGCAGGCACAGGCCTTCCCCGATGCGTGCAGTGTGGCAGAAGCCTCGGTGGCGGTGGCGGAGGCCAAGGTGCTGACCACCGAAGTGTCCTTGCTGGCCGGTAGTCAGTTGTTCGAGCTGGCCGGTACCAGTGCCACGCTGGAAGCGCGCAATCTGGACCGCTACTGGCGCAATGCCCGCGTGCACACCCTGCACGACCCGGTGCGCTGGAAATTCCACGCCATCGGCAATTACCTGCTGAACGATGTGCTGCCGCCGCGGCATGGAGCACTGTGACATGGCGAAAAAACAGATTCTGCTCAACGCCTTCAACATGAACTGCGTTGGCCACATCAACCACGGGCTGTGGACCCACCCGCGTGACAATTCGGTGGACTACAACACGCTGGGTTACTGGACCGAGCTGGCCAAAACGCTGGAGCGCGGCCTGTTCGACGGCCTGTTCATCGCCGATATCATCGGTGTCTACGATGTGTACCAGCAGTCGATAGACCTGACCGCGCGCGAAGCCATCCAGCTGCCGGTCAACGACCCCTTGCTGCTGGTACCCGCCATGGCGGCAGTGACCCAGCATCTGGGTTTTGGTGTTACTTCCAACCTCAGCTACGAACCGCCGTATCTGTTTGCCCGGCGCATGTCCACGCTGGACCACCTTACCGGTGGCCGCGCGGGCTGGAATATTGTCACCGGTTATCTGGACAGCGGTGCGCGTGCCATGGGTTTGCTGACTCAGGACGAACACGACCAGCGCTACGACCGCGCCGATGATTATCTGGAGCTGCTGTACAAGCTGTGGGAAGGCAGCTGGGAAGACCAGGCCGTGCAGCGCGACAAGGCGGCGCGGGTGTTTGCCGATGCCAGTCGCATCCACCGCATCAGCCATCAGGGGCCGTTCTACCAGCTGGATGGCTACCACCTGTGCGAGCCTTCGCGCCAGCGCACCCCGGTGCTGTTTCAGGCGGGTAGCTCGGAGCGCGGCCAACAGTTTGCCGCCCGCCACGCCGAGGGCATCTTCATTGCCGCGCAGGACAAGGACAAAACCCGCCAGCTGGTGCAGGACATCCGCCGTCAGGCGGTGGCCGCCGGTCGCCGTGCCGAGGATGTGAAAATCTTCATCGGCATCGCCGCCGTGGTGGGGCAAACCCAGGCCGAGGCGCAGGAGAAGTTTGACGACTACTGGCAGTACGCCAGTGCTGAGGCAGGTCTGGCTCACTTTGCCAGCAGTATTGGGGTGGACTTCAGCCGTTACGGCCTGGACGACCCGATTGAATACGGTGGCAGCAATGCCATCCAGTCGGCAGCCAAAACCGCCGCCGCCAACCAGCTGACCCGGCGCAAGCTGCTGGAACGCTTCCGGCTGGGCAGTCGTTACCCGACGCTGGTGGGCGATGCTGCCAGTGTGGCGGACGAGCTGGAAAGCTGGGTCAACGAGGTGGGGGTGGATGGCTTCAACCTGTCCCGCACCGTGACGCCGGAAAGCTACGAAGACTTTATCGACCTGGTGATTCCGGAGCTGCAAAACCGTGGCAGTTACAAAACGGCCTATGCCGAAGGCAGCCTGCGCCACAAGCTGTTTGCCGAAGGCGACCGGCTACCGGCGCGCCATGCCGCAGCGGGCTACCGGCCACGCTGAAGCGACAAGAAACCAAAACAACATCACACACGCAAGGGAAAATCATGAAACTTCAGCAGAAGAAACTGGGCGCGTTGGCGCTGGTCGGCCTGCTGCTGGCGCAAGGCGCACTGGCGGCGGCATTGAAGATTGGCGTTACACCAGGCGCCTATGCCGACTCGGTGCAAGTGGCGGCGCAGGAGGCGAAAAAGCAGGGGCTGGACGTGGAGGTGGTAGAGTTTTCCGACTGGACCACACCCAATGTAGCCCTGGCCAGCAAGGACCTGGACGCCAATTACTTCCAGCATCAGGCGTTTCTCGACAATGTCATCAAGACCCAGGGCTATCATTTCAAGCCGGTAGGGCTGGGTATTCTGGCCAATATCGGCCTGTACTCCAGCCGCATCAAACAGTTTGGTGAGTTGAAAACCGGTGCCAAGGTGGCCATTGCCAGCGACCCCATCAATCAGGGCCGTGGCTTGCTGTTGCTGCAAAAAGCCGGGCTGGTAAAGCTGCGCGACGGCGTGGGCGCACGCGGCAAGCTGAGCGATATTGTCAGCAATCCGCGCAAGCTGGAGTTTGTGGAAGTGGAAGGCCCGCAGCTGGTGCGGGTGGTGAATGATGTCGATCTGGCACAGGGTTATCCGCACTTCATTGTGGCGGCGCATGCCTTCGACCCCGGCAGCGCGCTGATTTTCTCCGGCAAGGATGACGAGCAATACGCCTTGCGTTTTGTCGCCCGCGAAGACAATGCCCGTGACCCGCGGCTGTTGAAGTTTGTGCAGATCTACCAGAGCTCCCCGGCAGTGAAGGCGCAGATTCGCAAGTCCTATGCCAATAACGACAAGCTCTACAGCCTGGCCTGGCAAAAATAGGCGCTTATCCTGAGCAAAGCAAAACAGGCATTGCTGCGGCAAGGCCTGTTTTGCTGAGGGCCATCTGGCCTGGTCGACAGCCAGCGCTGGCTGGCCGTTTGACCGCACTTAGCGCAGCGCGCTGATTTCCCCCAGCCGGATCAGCCGCGCGCGGATGATGTTGCGGCTGATACCCAGCAGGCGCGCGGCCTGCACCTGGTTGCGGTGGCAATAGTTATAGGCGGCGCGGATGATGGTGCTTTCGATGTCTTCGTACAGATGGCTGCCATTGGTTTCAAACAGGGCCTGCAAGGCCTGCTGCAACTGCTGGTGTCCTTCGTCCGCGTCCTGGCCGTTGAGCGCAGGGTTTGCCGGCGTGTTGTGGCGCTCGTGGCGGCGGTTCAGTTGCAGCGAAGACAGCTGCAAGTCTTCGCCGCGCACCACATTCTGTTTGCAGATCAGCAAGGCATGGTGGATGACGTTTTCCAGTTCGCGGATATTGCCCGGCCACGGGTGTTGCAGCAGCTTGCGCTCGGCATCGGCATGCAGGGCGACATCGCCATAGCCCAGGCGCTGGCGGTATTCGTCCACAAAATGCCGGGCCAGCGGCAGGATGTCGCCGGGGCGGTCGC
>NZ_JAELTZ010000053.1:0-24694 GCF_016429115.1 Aquitalea sp. ASV15
CCGACCCACAGGCCGCCCAGCACAAACAGCACGATAGTCAGCACGCCAAACAGCATGGCCGCAGTGCGGGCACGTTCCGCCATTTTCTCTTCAGTGCGCAGCATCAGGTAGGTGGCACCTTGCAGCAAGATCATGCTGGCCGATACCAGACCACACAGCAGGGCAAACGGGTTGAGCAAGGCCCAGAAGCTGCCTTCGTAGAACACGCGCAGGGTGTCGTCGAAATGGAAAGGCACGCCTTGCAGCAGGTTGCCAAAGGCCACGCCAAAGATCACCGGCGGCACGAAACCACCGACAAACAGGCCCCAGTCCCAGAAGGCACGCCAGCGCGGGTCTTCGATCTTGCTGCGGTAATCAAAACCCACCGGACGGAAGAACAGCGACCACAACACCGCCAGCATCGCCCAGTAAAAGCCGGAGAATGCCGTGGCATAGACAAAAGGCCAGGCAGCGAAGATGGCGCCACCGGCAGTGATGAACCACACCTGATTGCCGTCCCAGTGCGGGGCGATGGTGTTGATCACCACCCGGCGTTCGGTATCGCTGCGGCCGACAAAGGGCAGCAGTGCGCCCACGCCCATGTCGTGACCATCCATGATGGCGAAGCCGATCAGCAAGACGCCCACCAGCAGCCACCAGATAAATTTGATTGTCGGGTAATCAAACATGACTCAAGCCTCCTTGCCAGCCAGTTGCGGCTTGCCGTGCGGGGTTGCTGTTTCTTGGTGGTAGCGGCCAGTGCCCAGGCTGGCCGGGCCCAGCTTGGCGTACTTCACCATCAGGAACATTTCGGCAATCAGCAGACCGGTGTAGAACAGCACAAAGCCGGTCAGTGAGGCCACCACACTGCCCGCGGTCAGCGAGGAGGTGGACAGGTGGGTCGGCAGCAGGCCGTATACCGTCCACGGCTGACGGCCGTATTCAGCCACCACCCAGCCCAGTTCTGCCGCAATCCACGGCATGGGAATCCACAACAGCGCCCACTTGAGCAGCCAGGTCTTGCCGGCAAAGCGGTTACGCAGCGAGAACCAGAAGGCGCAGGCAAACAGCAGCAGGAAGCTGAAGCCCAGACCAGCCATCAGGCGGAAGCTCCAGAACATCGGCGCCACATCGGGAATGGTGCTCCAGGCCGCCTGGTCGATGATGGCCGGGCTGGCGGTGCGTACGTCAGCCACATACTTCTTCAGCAGCAGGCCAAAGCCCAGGTCGCCCTGCTTGTTTTCGAAGGCGGCACGCAAAGCCGCATCCTGCGGTGCCTTGCGCAGTGCTTCCAGCGCAATCACCGCTTGCTGCCCATTCAGAATGCGCTGCTTGTTACGCGCCACAATCTGATTGATGCCCGGAATTTCCTTGCTGGTGGAGCGCGTGCCAATCAGGCCCATCACATAAGGAAGGCGGATTTCGTAGTGATTGGTGCGATTAGCCTGGTCCGGAATGGCAAACAGGGTCAGCGCAGCCGGTGCCGGCTCGGTATTCCAGATGCCTTCCATCGCGGCAATCTTGGTTTGCTGCGATTCCGCCACGGTATAGCCGGACTCATCCCCCAGCACAATCACCGACAAGGCCGAAGCAAAACCGAAGGCCGCAGCAATGCGGAAGCTGCGGCGGGCAAACGCCAGGTCACGGCCTTTCAGGATGTACCAGCTGGAAATACCCAGTACAAAGCAGGCGGCAGTTACATAACCGGCGCTGACGGTGTGGACAAACTTGGCCTGGGCCACCGGGTTGAACACGATGTCCCACATCGAGCTCATTTCCATGCGCATGGTCTGGTAATTGAAATGCGCCCCCACCGGGTCCTGCATCCAGCCATTGGCAATCAGGATCCACAAGGCCGACAGATTGGAGCCGATGGCCATCAGGATGGTCACCAGCAAATGCTTGCCGCGTGACAGTCGGTCCCAGCCAAAGAAGAACAGACCGATAAAGGTGGATTCCAGGAAGAAGGCCATCAAGCCTTCAATCGCCAGCGGGGTGCCGAAAATATCCCCGACATAATGCGAGTAATACGCCCAGTTGGTACCAAACTGGAATTCCATGGTAATGCCGGTGGTCACCCCCAGCGCGAAATTGATACCGAACAACTTGCCCCAGAAACGGGTCATGTCGCGGTAGATTTCCTGTCTGGTAATCACATAGGCGGATTCCATGATAACCAGAATCCACACCATGCCCAATGTTAACGGTACAAACAGAAAGTGATACAGGGCGGTCACGGCAAACTGCAGCCGCGATATATCGACCAGTGCTTCATTCATGGTGCTAGCTCCTCGTGTTGCAGCCAGTGCGTGGCGGCCTTGGCCGGCACCACCGCCGGCCGTTCACGGAAAAAAACCGACCATAACAGGGTCAGTAAAATCAGTTTCACAATCAACACCCAGGCAATATCCCGGCGGTATTTCTTTTTGTCTTTCATCGCAATTCTCTTAAATGACAGACGCGGACAAAACCATGCCATACAAATGGATATTGATAAATGCGACCAAATGTCGCAAGGCAGCAAACACCCGGCCATTCAAGCGCTGCGCGGCTGCGACATATTGCCGCAGCCGCGCAGCAAACAGCCATGCCATAAAAAAAGCCGCCCCGGGGGAGGCGGCTCTCAACAAATGTTTGAAGTTTGTTTGAGGTGTGGACAGTGTAATGGCATGGCGGGTATTTTTGAATGTGGCATTTTGTCGCAATAAATGATCAGCCTGTTTTATTTAGCCAATAAAAATGCCCACCTGGTCAGGGCGGGCATTTTATCTGTCTGGTCAGGACAGTGATGCAAATGGGCTAGCAAGCCTTGGAGTGCTTGTATTGCGTAATGCAATATAAATCAGTTGGCCGGAATTAAAAATGTGGCAAATTGTCGCAGGGTTTAATGGCGGCGCTGATGCAGGCTGCTGCGCGGGCAGAATACGCGCTATCATGCCGCCAGCTTGTATTCGCCACCTTCCTTGACTGACAGGTCCTGCCATGTTCATCCGCCCCCCCGCCAAGCTGTTGGCGCTTGCTGCCCTGTTATTGCTGACCGCCCTGCCGGCACGGTCGGCTTCACTGGAGGTGGGCCAGCCGGTTCCACCCTTTGTCCTGCATGCCCTGGATGGCCAGACCATTTCCTCTGCCCAATTGCAGGGGCAAGTGGTGGTGCTCAATCTGTGGGCTACCTGGTGCAGCTATTGCCGCGAAGAAATGCCGGCCTTGCAAAACTATTACCTGCGCCATCAGCAACAAGGCTTGCAAGTGTTTGCCGTCAGCATGGATGAAGCCAGCGAGGACCAGAACGTACGCGCCATCATGCAGCAATTTGCCTACACCGGTGCCGTAGGCCGCGACAGCAAGCTAGCCGGTTTTGGCCGTATCTGGCGTTTGCCGATGACCTTTGTCATCGACCGCCAGGGCATTTTGCGGCGCGATGGCAGCGTGGGCAGCCCGACCGTGGACGAGAAGGTGCTGGAGGCAGAAGTCACCCCCTGGCTGCAGGCAAAATAATACCGGGGCCATGCAAGGCCCCGGTTTTTCATCAGAAGGCGAAGCGCGCGCCCACGCTGGCGGTATAGCGCGGAGCCAGTTGCACGCCGTTGACCTTCTGGTAGACCGGCAGCTGGACAAAGCTGTACAGCGTGGTCTGCTTGTTGACGGCAAACGACAGCCCCGGGCTCAGATACATCAGTGTGCCGCCGGTGCTGACCGGGTCGGCATAGGCACCATGGTCGTGAATCACATAGCGGGTGTTGAGCTGCAGCTGCGGGGTAATGCCCTGCCAGGCCATGTAGCGCACGCCCACATTCACGTTGTAGCCGGTGCCGGGGCGATATTCGTCCACGGTATTCAGCGCCTTCTGCACGGTCGCCTGGGCAAAGTAGTCCCAGTTCTTGTTTAGCGCGTCAAAGTAATACACGCCCAGAATCAGGTCGGTGGTGCCGGTGCCCGGCTGCAAACCCGGGTCAATGCTGGCACTATCCCCCGGATTGGACGGGTCGGTAGAGGTACCGGTCTGGGTATGGCTGCCGGTGGGCAGCTTCAGGCCGAACAGCAGGCCCAGATTATGCTGGGCGGTCAGGCCCTGATAACGGCCCAGTACCTTGATATCCCCCAGGCTTTGCGTGTGCGAGTCATAGGCGCCATCCGCCGGGCTGTTACCATCGGAATTCTGCCCCAGCGTGCTGTGCTGGCGGTCGATGTACGGTACTTGCACATTGACACCCCAGGTACTGGAGAAGGCATAGTCCAGACCCAGCGTCAGATATTGGTTTTTGGTGTATTTCTCCACCTCCTGCGCATCCCCGTCCGGGGTGGTCACCTGGCTGGCATTGGCCGCGGAGATGGTGTGGCTGCCCTGACGCAGCTGCTTCTGGTTCAGGTAGTCGTAGCGGATATCCAGCTTGAGGCCTTCCTGCGAGGTAAAGCCCTGGCTTTCCCAGTCGGAGCTCAAGGTACAGCCACAGCTGGCACAGGCCAGCGCCTGGCTGGAGAATCCGGCCAGCAGCAGTGCGCTGCCCAGCAATCCAAGTTTGCTTCTGTTCATTGTTATCAACCTTTGTCATTCAAGCGAGCGCCCCGATTATCTGGCAAGCCCGCGGCTCCGTTACATTTCCCTTCATGAAAAAAGCCGGCTGCGACATTTTGTCGCAGTCCGGCTGTGGTTTCTGCGGCCACGCCTGGCGTGGCCTGCCAGCTTCCGGCAATCAGAAGCGGTAATTAAGCGCGGTATACAGCGAACGGGCGGCACCCGGCACGCCCGTCCCCCAGGCACCCACCCCGCTGGGGTTCTTGGACATAGTCGAACCCTGGCCGGTATAGGCCCCGCCCAGCGGCTGCACATAGTAGCGGTTGAACACATTGTCCACCCCTACATCCACGCTGAACTGTTTCCACTCATAGCGGCTGCGCAGGTTGAACAGGCTGTAGCCCGGCGTCTTGATTTCATTACGCACGGCCGAGACATCGGTCTTGGCACGCACCAGCTGCAGTTCGGCGGTATTGCTCCACTGGCCCAGGCTGTGCACCAGCGCCAGCTTGGCATTCAGCGGCATGATGTTGTAGAGGTTGTCGCCGGTAGTCAGGTTTTCGCCGCGGGTATAGCTGAGCTGGGCGGTGGCATCGACACTGCCGTATTGCGGCCCGTTGGCCAGCCGCAGTTTGCCGCTGACATCCACGCCATACAGCTGGGCGTTCTGGTTGACGTATTGCAGGGTGACATAGCTGTTGGTGCTGGTCAGGTTGCTGCTGCCACCACACAGGCTGGTGCCACAACGCTGGGCATCGATGTAGTTTTGCACATAGCTGTAGTAGGGGCTGATTTTCAGGCCCCAGGCGCTGCCGTCGGCGGCGTGCCAGTCGGCACTGCTGCTAAGGGTGTGCGCCACTTCCGGCTTGAGGTTGGGGTTGCCAAAGTAGCCGTTACCATCACCGGCAAAATTATTCATGATGGCGGCCATGCCCATGCTGGACCAGGTATAGCGCTCGTACAGATTGGGCGAGCGGGTTTTCTGGGCGTAGGCCAGTTCGTACTGCTGCCCGACCGACGGGGTGTAGCGTGCTAGGGCGGACAGGTCGATATTGTGGTCGGTCTGCTGATGGTTCAGCGCATTGAAGGCAGCGGCATCGGTGGCATAGGAGGCCATGCTGTTATAGCCCGCCACATTGCCGGCATTGCTCTTTACCTGGGAGGCACGCAGGCCCAGGATGCTGCGCCATTGCGGGGTCCAGTCGGCCTGCCATTCGGCAAACAGGTCCAGCTTGTCGCGCGTGCCGTCCTTGATGTTCCAGAAGGTATTGGGGCTCATCATGCCCATGCCGCTGCCGGCAGACGGCCACCAGTCATTCAGGCCGTAGCGCTGGAATTCGCTGCCCAGCTTCAGCTTGTCGCGCTGGCCCAGCGGCAGGTCGAGCAGCAGCGCCCCGCCCAGGGTATGGCTGGCGGTGTCCATTGGCATGCCATTTTGATAGATACCGTAAACGGTTTGCTTGTCATCACCAAAGTTCATGCTGTGACGCACATACTGGTCGTATAGCCGCGCATCCAGTTCACCCCAGCCAAACTGGCCGTTGTAATGCAGGTTGAACTGGCTGCTGCTGTTGTCGGTCATGTCCATGCGCTGGTTGGCAAAGCCTTCGTACGGGGTGCTTTGCACCCCCACCTTGGCTTCCAGCAGCTGGTAGCTATCGCGCCAGGCCACGCTGACTTCGTGGTTCTGGGTGTTGTAGGCAGAGGAGCCGACGGTGGTGCCATCCAGCCAGGCGCGGCCAGAGGACGCACCGGCTTTCTTGAAAGGGGCGGCGGCATCGTAATCACCGGAACGGGCGGTGGAGCCGCTGTAGTTGATGCTGACATGGTCATTGGCCACCGTGGCGGACAGGTTGGCACCGCTGGCATCGCCATTGCTGCGGTAATAAGCCCCCATCTGGCCGGTAAGCAGGGTTTGTCCGGTTTCGGCAAAGCGCGGGGCCGCAGCCTTGGCCACGATCACGCCGCCGATATTGTCGCCGCCGGCACTGACCGGGGCGCTGCCGTTATACACCTGCACGCTGTCCACCTTGCTGGCATCCATATAGGACAAGGGCGAGTTCATGTGATTGGGACAGGAGGCAATCAGGCTGATGCCATCGGTCTTGACCAGCAGGCGGTCGTCGGCCAGACCGCGCAACACCGGCAGGCTGGAGAAGCCGCCTGCGCCATGCAGGCTGAGGCCGGGGATGTCCTGCAGCAGCTGGGCACTGTCGCTGCTGCGGGCTTTCTGGGCGGCCAGCTGGGCCGCGTCGAGCGTGCTGCCAGCGGCCAGACTGTCCGGGCGCGTGCCGTGGACCACCACCTCCGGCATGCTTTGCAGGGCGTTATTGTCTTCGGCCAGCGCGCCTTGACACAGCGCGGCCAAGGCCAGGGTCACTGCCAGCACGGCAGGCTTTTGATGGTATTGCATGATGTTTCCCAAGTGAGCAACGGAATGGAATGCGGGCCAGGTCAATGCCTGCCATCTTGTTGGCAAGCCCATTCCGGCTGGTGGGGAACACAAAACGGGCCTGCTGGCGCGGCTGGCAAACAATTGTTTGCTCAGCAAGCCGGGTGAGATTAGCAATTTGCCAGTCGCTTGGGATGTGACCAATTGTCGCAGGGGGCGGGTGCTGGCTTTTCGCGCCAGCCCTCTGCGCAGGGAATGCCAAGGCCGACAGAAGCAGGGCCGCATGCGGCAGCAGGGCTGCGCTGGATGGCGCTGGCACGGGGCCGTCCGCCGCCGCTTCGCACCAGGCAACTGATCAGGCGCAAAACAGTGCGAAATGGTTTGCATTCGGCATGACAAGCTCGGAAATTGCTCAGTAAACTAGCAGCCTGTATGTGCAGGCTGCCTGCCAGGGTCTGGCAGCCGGCCGATCCGGCCGCTGCGCTGCCGTTTTTCATCCTTCTGTACTGGCTAACGTGAATAAAATCTGGCGCTCCTGGCTGATCAGCCTGCTGGTCGCCCTGCTTGCCTGCCTTGTCGGCATGAGCGTGGTGTATGTCGCCGCGCGGCAAGACGAAAAAGTTGCCCGCTCCCAGGCGCTGGCCGATGCCAGCGACCGTGGCAATGCGGTAAGGGTGGCCATTGACCGCGCCCTGTCCTCCACCTATGCCCTGGGCGCCATGGTGCGGCAGGGCCATGGCCAGTTGAACGAGTTTGACACCTTTGCCCGCCCGCTCATCGTCTACTATCCCGGCGTGATGTCGCTGCAGCTGGCCCCCGCCGGCGTGGTGCAGCAGATCTATCCGCTCAAGGGCAATGAAAAGGCCATCGGCCACAATCTGCTGGCCGACCCGGCGCGCAACAAGGAAGCCTTCATGGCGCGCGATACCGGCCAGATGACCCTGGCCGGCCCCTTCCCGCTGCTGCAGGGCGGCATCGGCGCCGTGGGCCGCCTGCCGATTTTCATTGGCCACGACAGCGATGGCAAACCGCACTTCTGGGGCTTTTCCATCGCGCTGGTGCGCTTTCCCGATGTCCTGCAAGGGGCGGGGCTGAACTGGCTGCCGCAGCGCGGCTATCAATACCGCCTGTGGCGGCTGCATCCGGACACCAGACAGGTGCAGATCATTGCCGGCGCAGACAGCAAGAACCCGGCACTGAGCGATCCGGTGCATTACCACATCAATATGCCGAACGGGGTGTGGACGCTGGATGTGCAGCCACAGGATGGCTGGCGCAACCAGCAGCGCATCGCGATCAATAGTGCGCTGGTACTGGGCATCAGCATTCTGCTGGGCTGGCTGGCCTGGCAGATGCTGGAGCTGCGCCGCCACCGTGCCGAACTGGCCTTGCTGGTGGCGCTGCGTACCCGTGCACTGGCACAGGAAACCTCGGAGCGCGAGGCCGCCGAACACGCGGCGCTGGCAGAAACCATGCGCCAGGCCGCGCTGTTGCAGACGGCGGCAGACGGTATCCACATCCTGGATGAAAATGGCCGGCTCACTGAATTCAGCGATTCTTTTGCCAGCATGCTGGGCTATGCCCCGGATGAACTGCGCCAGTGCCAGTTGCAACTGTCCGACTGGGATGATGCCGTACCCGCCGGCTTGTTCGAGCAGCTGCTGCAGGACGAAAGCGGACAGGGCTATCGCCTGGAAACCCGCCACCGCCGCAAGGATGGCAGCCAGATCGAGGTGGAAGTCAATGCCAAGGCCATGAATATCGGCGGCCGGCGCTATCTGTATGCTTCCTCGCGCGATATTTCCGAACGCAAGCATGCCGAGCAGCTGCTGCGCATCGCCGCCACCGCCTTCGAGGCACAGGAGGGCATGGTGGTCACCGACTGCCATACCGTCATCCTGCGGGTGAACAGTGCCTTCAGCAAAATCACCGGCTACCAGGCCGAGGATGTGGTGGGCCGCAAGATCAGCATCCTGCAGTCGGGCCGGCACGACCCGGCCTTCTACCGCCGCCTGTGGCACAGCCTGCGCGAACTGGGTGCCTGGCAGGGGGAAATCTGGAACCGTCGCAAGAACGGCGAAATCTACCCGGAATGGCTGAGCATCAGCGCGGTACTGGGCGAGGATGGCAAGGTCAGCCATTACGTCGGCACCATGAGCGACATCACCCAGCGCAAGGCAGCGGAAGACAAGATCAAGCGACTGGCCTTTTACGACCCGCTCACCCAGCTGCCCAACCGCCGCCTGCTGCTGGACCGGCTGCAGGTGGCGCTGGACAATAGCGCGCGCAACCAGCAAACCGGCGCCCTGCTGTTTATCGACCTCGACAACTTCAAGACCCTCAACGACACCCTGGGTCATGACATGGGCGACCGCCTGCTGCAGGAAGTGGCACTGCGCCTGAATGACTGCCTGCGCGACGGCGACACCGTGGCGCGGCTGGGGGGCGATGAATTCGTGGTGATGCTGGAAAGACTCAGCCCGCAACAACAACAGGCCGCGCAACAAACCCGCGAGCTGGGCCAGCGCATACTGGACTCGCTCGCCCGCCCCTACCCCATGCTGGAAGGCACCCACCACAATACCTGCAGCCTGGGTGCGGTCCTGTTCTTCGGCAATAGCACCACGGTGGAAGAACTGCTGAAACGGGCCGACCTGGCCATGTACCAGGCCAAGGGCGCCGGGCGCAATACCCTGCGCTTTTTCGATCCGGAAATGCAGCAGGCGGTCACCGCCCGCGCCGAGCTGGAAGCCGATCTGCGCCGCGGACTGCAACAGCAGGAATTCCAGCTGTTCTATCAACCACAGGTAGACGCCGAAGGCCGCATCACCGGAGCCGAAGCCCTGCTGCGCTGGCAGCGGCCGGACTACGGCCTGGTGTCGCCGGCCAGCTTCATCCCGCTGGCCGAAGAATCCGGCCTGATCGTGCCACTGGGCGAATGGGTCTTGTATACCGCCTGTCGCCAGCTGGCCGCCTGGGCGGCCGATCCTGCCACCGCCGGGCTGGAACTGTCGGTCAATGTCAGCGCCCGCCAGTTCCATCAGCCCGGCTTTGTTGCCATGGTCCGGATGGCCCTGCAACAAAGCGGCGCACCGGCGCACAAACTGAAGCTGGAACTGACCGAAAGCCTGCTGCTGCAGGATGTGGACGACACGGTGCGCAAGATGCAGGCACTGAAACAGGATGGCGTGGGCTTTTCGCTGGATGACTTTGGCACCGGCTACTCCTCACTGTCCTATATCAAGCGCCTGCCACTGGACCAGCTGAAGATCGACCAGTCCTTCGTGCGCGACATCGACAGCAATGCCAGCGATGTCTCCATCATCCGCACCATTGTCGCCCTGGCCGGCAGCATGCAGTTGCAAGTGATCGCCGAAGGGGTGGAAACCGCCAGCCAGCGCCAGTTCCTGTTGCAACAGCACTGCCGCGCCTTCCAGGGCTATCTGTTCGGCAAGCCGATGTCGATTGGCCATTTCATGCGGCTGCTGAGCAAGCACTAAGCCTGCAGGCGCCGGCCGGATCGTGTTACAACATGCGCCTCACCCCGTGGAGCCCGCCATGCGCTTTCAGCCTGCCCCCGCCTGCTGCCTGATCGACTCGCACTGCCATCTGGATGCGCCGGAATTCAACGGCCAGCGCGATGCCATCGTCGCCGCAGCCCAGGCCGCCGGCATCGGCCAGTTGCTGCTGCCTTCCATCCACAGCGACAGCTTTGCCGACAGCCTGGCCATGCGCCAGCGCTATGGCTGCTGGATTGCCTTTGGCCTGCACCCCATCTATCTGCAACGCCATATGGATGATCACCTGCAGCGCCTGGAAGAACATCTGCAACAGCATGCCCCGGTGGCGGTGGGTGAAATCGGGCTGGACTACTATGTGCCGGGACTGGATGCCGCCCGCCAGGAGCAACTGCTGGTGGAACAGCTGAAACTGGCACGCAAATACAATCTGCCAGTGCTGCTGCATGTGCGCCGGGCGCAGGATCGCATCCTGAAATACCTGCGCCAGATCCCGGTGCCCGGTGGCATTGCCCATGCCTTCAATGGCAGCCGGCAACAAGCCGATGCCTTCATCCGCCTGGGCTTCAAACTGGGTTTTGGCGGCGCCATGAGCTATGAGGGCTCGCGCCGTATCCGCGAGCTGGCCGCCACGCTGCCGCTGCATGCGCTGGTACTGGAAACCGACGCCCCCGACATCCGCCCGCAATGGGCCACGCAACAACCCAATACACCGGCCAATCTGCAAAAATTCGCCATGATCATGGCCGAATTGAGAAATATGGACTTGAATACCTTAACACCTGCCCTTTGGTCCAATACCTACCAGGCCCTTGGCCTGGCTTTGCCAAGCGAACAACCTAGCAACAAAGGGTGATTGTTAAGCAATACCATGCTAATGTGCCGGCCGGGTGTGGCAGGCATGGTCAGCAGGTCGCTCGCGACAACAATAAAACCCAGTCCGACCCCTGGCGTAATCAGCATGTCATCAGCATGACAGAGTGTTGATTGCAAACGCATGCAGCCACCCATTCGTCATCCATCTGTCTGGCCACGAGGCTCGGGGAATTCAATGAAAAATCTATCCATCGCCGCGCGCATCACCATAGGCTTCAGCCTGCTGCTGCTGGCGCTGGCCATCATCGGCAGCATCACCCTGCAGGGACTGGGCCGCATCGACCAGCGCGTCGACGACGTTGCCAGCCATGAACTGGTGTTTTTCCGCGATGTATCCCAGCTGCGCGTGCACATGGGCAATCTGCGTCGCTACGAGAAAGACTATTTCCTCAATATCGCTTCACTGGAAAAACGCAGCGAATATCTGGGCAAATGGAAAGAAACCTATGCCAAGGCACAGGAAACGGTCAAAGCCCTGCTGCAGGAACTGAACAACGGCAATAACAGCCTGAGCACCACGCTCACCGGCCCGGTCACCCGGCAGGGCGAATTGCTGCAAGCCTATGCCGATGGCTTCAACGCGGTCAGCACCCAGGTGGAAGCCGGCAGCATCAGCACACCGGCCGACGGCAATGCCGCCATTGGCAAGTACAAGGAAAACGTGCACCAGATGGAAGACATGCTGCAGACCATCAGCAAGTCGGCCGTGGAAGCCGTCAATGCCCTGGGCAGCCAGATCAATGCCACCTCGGCCTCGGTACGCATCGCCGTGCTGGCGCTGCTGGCCATCGCCCTGCTGCTGGGCCTGGCCCTGTCCTGGCTGATCATCCGCTCCATCCGCCACCCGCTCAACAGCATGCGCGACAGCAGCCAGCATCTGGCACAAAGCCGAGACCTGACCCACCAGTTTCCCGATCTGGGCCGCAATGAGCTGGGCAGCATGGGCCGCTCGGTGGCCGATCTGGTCGGCACGGTACGCACGCTGATTCAGGAATCGCACGGCTACTCCTCGCAACTGGTCGGCGTGGCCGACCAGCTGGGCCAGGTCAGCGACTATGTGGCCAAGGCCTCGCACCAGCAATCGGAAGCCGCTTCCGCCTGTGCCGCCAGCATCGAACAGATGACCGTCAGCATCCACATGGTGTCGGACAACACCCAGGGCGTGGAAGAACAGGCACGCCACGCCACCAGCGAAGCCACCCAGAGCAGCCAGCTGGCCATCCAGGCGGCCGCTGAAATCCGCCAGATCGCCAGCAGCATTACCGAAACCTCGCGCGTCATCGACCAGCTCAACCAGCGCTCCGGCGAAATCGGCGACATCGTCAAGGTGATACGCGACATCGCCGACCAGACCAATCTGCTGGCACTGAACGCCGCCATCGAAGCGGCACGCGCCGGCGAAATGGGGCGTGGTTTTGCCGTGGTGGCCGATGAAGTACGCAAGCTGGCCGAACGCACCAGCGTGGCCACGGCCGAAATTTCCTCGCGCATTTCCGCGGTACAGACCGATACCCAGCAAGCCTTCCACAGCATGCAGCAAGCCAATACCCGCATCGAGACCGGGGTCAGCAGCACGCAGCAGGTGGCCACTTCGCTGCAACTGATCCGCGATCTGTCACAACGCTCGGTAGACAAGATCGGCGATGTCGCCGGTGCCATCAAGGAACAAAGCCAGGCCAGCCAGGATGTGGCACGCAATGTCGAGCAGATCGCCCAGATGAACGACAGCACCAACCGCTCGGTACAGGAATCGCACCAACTGGCCCAGCAGCTGAAAGACTTGTCGGCCGCCCTCAATGACAGCCTGAACCGCTTCCGCGTCTGACCCCGCCAGCCGGTTTCACCCTTGGCAAGGCCGCTCTCCGGGCGGCCTTGTGCTTGTCGTGACACGGCTGCCGCATCGCTATTGGCCAGCGCCGGCCGCCGCGATCCGGCCTTGATCACGCGCAAGCCAGCTTGCCCGGCAGACCTGGCCATGCCGGACTGCAGACACGCGCTTCAGAGCGGAATCCGGGCCCGGACATGACAAGCACTTCCGCGATTGACAGGACAGTACAATGCCTACAAACTCAGCAGATTTATGAGCTGTTTAAAAGGAAAAGTCTTTAGGCAAATCGGGAAAATTGTTGGCAAAACATTGAAAAAACGATGGGCAACCAGCAAACCGGGCGAAAAGACGCAATAAAACAGCTTTAGGATCAGGCTTTCGGCTGGCTTTCCGGCAGTACCGGGGCGGGCGCGGGCAGCAGTGCTGCGCCAGACGGACAGGGAACAATGAAACCGTGGCCGCGGTACAGAGCAGGCGGCAGGTTCGGGCAACCGTTCAAAAGCGGCTGACAAAGATTACGGCGTGGCTATTGTGTCGCCATTCCGCTTTAAACTGTGCGTGTCCGGCAGGAATAAACAGGATAGCGCACTGAACATAATAAATAAAGCCGCAAATGATTAGCCTGCCAGCGCAACCGCCGCGATATTGTTTTACCGCGGCAAATAATGATTGCCTGGCAAATAATAATCGGCAGTGCACACTAACAAATCAAAATTCCAGCGGCCAGCTACCCTGCAATGGCCGCATCCATAGCCTGTTTATGGAAATCATTTTTGGAGCAATATCATGTCGGGTTGCGATAAAATCAAGCTGGGGAGCATGATTGTATCTTCCTTCCTGTCGGCCAATGCACTGGCCGGCCTGGGAGATTTACAGGTCAAATCACACCTGGGCGAACCGTTTCAGGCTGATATTAATCTGGTCGGATTCACTGCCGAGGAGCTGGACAATGCCAGAATCGCGCTGGCCAGTGAAACCGAAGTCCGCGACCCCGATGCTTATTCTTCCCGCTTTCTGTCATCCCTGCGCTTTACCCTGCTTTCTTCCGATCAGGGTGGCATGATTCATATCAGCTCGAATCAACCCATTGACGAACCTCATCTGCGCTTTGCCATTAAAATCGAGGCTTTATCCAAATGGCAAGTGCGGGAATACAATGCATTCCTGAGCCCGAACACCGCTCCGGTGGCAAGCCCGGTGGCAAGCCCGGTGCTGGCAGCGGTAGCGACACCGGCAGCCGCCGCTGTGGCAAGCACCGTCGCCACGCCGGTAAAAGCGGCTCCGGCGGCAAGCCCTGTGCTGGCAGTGGTGGCAACACCAACAGCCGCCCCTGTGGCAAGCACCGTCACCACGTCGGTACAAGCAGCCCCGGTGGCAAGCCCTGTGCTGGCAGCGGTGGCGACACCGGCAGCCACCCCTGTGGCAAGCACCGTCGCCGCGCCGGTCACTACTCCTGCTCCAGTCAGCACGCCGCCGCAGCCGCCTGCCGCAGAGACCGTGGTGCGTAGCGAGCCGCTCAGCGCTCCGCCAGCCGCCAGCAAGCCAGAGCCCAAGCCTGCTACCACGCCGCAGCAGATCAGGGCCACCCGTGGTGCCAGCCTGTGGCGCCTGGCCCGCCAGCTGAAACCCGCCAATACCAGCATCAACCAGACCATGGCTGCCTTGTATCTGGCCAACAAGCATGCTTTTGTCGGCGGCAATCCCAACCGGCTCAAGCAGGGTGCCTTGCTCCAGCTGCCCGACACCTCCCGTATCAAGGCGGTATCAAAAGGCCAGATTGATAAAATCCTGCATTCTGACAAACTGCCACTCAAGACAAAACTGGTGCTGAAGCCGGCCAGCAAACCCACTGCCCATGCCTCTGGCAAGACCCCTGGCAAGCCGGTCACCAACACCAGGCCAGCCCCCGTCAGCAAACCGGCAGCGGCCCAGACCGGCATGAGCAATGAAGACCTCCGCATCGAAGAGCTGCAAAAGAAACTGCACTCCATTGACGAGGCGCTGACCAAGATGGATGGTTTGAACAAGCGGATCGAAAAGCTGCAACAGCAGTTGAAGAACTAGCCGGATGATTGCCGTCACACGGCAATCATCCTGCAATAAAACATGGCAAATTGATAATCCATCCGGATAATCATCTGCCGATTAATGAAGATGGTGCCGGCCTGATCAGCCGTCACCATCTTGTTTGTAAGGGATGGACGAAACAGGCCCGCCGATGGAGTGGCAGCAGATTTCCTCCGGCACTGCCAGCTGAATCGTAGCTGAATAGCGACCAATGGTCTGGTTCAGGCTGGTTTAATGTGTTTATGTACCATTTATGGCGTTGGCTCACTTTGGCCACTTTGGGTGGTAAACTGTAGGTTAGCAATTTAGCACTTCCGACAATGGTATTCTGATAAACCAGGTAGGAGTGCAATTAGACAGGAGAGTTAAAATGGATAATCGGATGCAAGTGCCGACTGAAGTCAGGGATCGGATTTTTTCTATTGCCAATCTGCTGTACGAGCAATCGGGGAGAAGCGAAATGCCGGCGCTTGACAAGGTCCGGGAACTCGCTGGCATCGACATGGTCACCGCCAGCCAGGTGCTGAAAGAGTGGCGCAAGGTGCTGCCGGCCTCCGCAGCCCAGCTGAGCGGCAATACGCCTGAAGAACTGTCCAAGATCTACAATGAAATGCTGGCCAGCGTCTGGGAATGCGCGAAGAAAATCGCCAACCAGAATCTGTACGCCGCACAAAAATCCTGGGAACAGGAGCGTGACGAACTGGAACGCCTGCGCCTGGAGCTGTCCATGGCCTATGACCGCCAGACCCAGGAGCTGATCGCCACCCAGAAACAGCTGTCGCATCAGCTGAGCATCAACACCGCCAACGAAAACAAGCTGAACCAGATGCTGCCCAAGCTGCACGAATTCGGCAGCAAGGCGGTCAGCGCCCAGGAAAAGGTGACCGTGCTGGAAGAAACCGTGCAGCAACTGGAAAGCCGCCTGCGTACCGAACCGCAGGAATCGGCCTTCAATCCGCCGCAAGCTGCCGACCTGGCAAATGGCGCGGATGCCGAGCAGGCTGACGCGGGAGATCGCGTCAGCAAGTTCATCAAGATGTCCTGATCAGCCGGTAATGGCGAAATCGCGCTGGCGTGCTGCGCCATTGCCTGACAGGAAGCGAATGTAATACCGGAACGGGGGCGGTGCTGCCGTGCCTGCTGCATGCGTCAGCGGGCAGCAGGCCGCCCTCCTGTCGGCCACCTCACCTCTCCGCCTGCCCTGTACATCCAGCCCTGTCGCTCAGGTCTGCACGGCAGCGCTTGCTGTCCTCTGCCACAGCTCTCCCAATGAAAAACGGGACATTGCTGTCCCGTTCTGCCTGGTGCCGCTGACAACACCTGCAGCAGCCCGTGTCGGCACAGTTTGCCCCACGGACGCTGCGGTATGTTGTGCGCCGCGCTTATTTGGCCATCGAAGCGTCGATTTTCTTCTTTTTGGTCTTTTTCGGTTGCGGTGCCGCCGGAGCAGCGGCCGCAACCGCGGGCGCCGGGGCTGCCACCGGCTCGACAGTCGCCGCATCATAGTGGCGCGCCTGGATCGACTGCACATCGATCAGGGTGGGAGCGGTATAGGCCGTGCTGCAGGCATTCTGCTCTTCATCACTGAGGCTGCTGTCGGTCTGGAAGCTTTCCACCGGTTTCAGTCTGAGCGTTTCCAGCAGGCGACCGGAGTTGCCCAGCACCGTGGCTTCGGCAACCTTGTAATCAGACTGGGCATTGATGTAGGCCCGCTGGGCGTCGAACAATTCATTCTCGCTGTCCAGCACGTCCAGCAGGGTACGCTGGCCGATGTCGAACTGTTTGCGATAGGCATCACGCGCCTTCTCGGTGGACAGCTCATGCTGACGCAGCGAGTTCATCTGCACCTTGAGCTTGAGAATATTGTTGTTGGCAATGCTCAGTGTCTGGCGCATGTCGCGGCAGACCTTGTCGCGCAGATCCCTGGTGGTATTCAGCTTCTCGGCAGCCGACCCCAGCCGTGCGCGGTCGGCACCGCCGCGGAACAGGTTGATGTTGAAGATGATGGCGGTCGAGGAGATATTGGTGCGACCGTTGTAGCCGTCATAGCTGTCGGTGGGCGCCTTGCTGGCCTGCAAGTCCAGTGTGGGCGAGAACGCACCGCGGCGGACATTCACTTCGGCAGCAGCAGAGCGGATATTGGCCAGCGCACCCAGATAGGCCGGGTTGTGCAAGACGGCGTCCTTGATCAGGTCGTTGTTGCGCGGCAAGGCTTCGGTCAGCACCGGCAGCTCGTTCAGCTGGGCCGGCGGTTCGCTGCCGGTAAGACGGGCATAGCGGGCGGACACATCGTGCAGATTGGACGTGTCGGTCAGCAGATTGGTCTCGGCCAGGGCCAGACGACCGGCGGCCTGCTCCAGATCGACGCGACGACCGACACCGGCCTGTACCTTCTGTTCGATCTGTTCGTAAATGCCTTTGTGAATGGCATAGTTTTCCTGCGCGCTATTCACCAGCTGGCGATAGCGCAGCACATCCTGATAGGCCTGGATGGTTTGCAGGGCAATGCTTTCCGAGGTATCGAGCAAGTCGAAATAGCGCACTTGCTGATCGTAACCCAGCTGCTTGACCGTATTATAGGTTTGCAAGCCCTGGAACAGATTCTGGTTCAGGCTCAGCTTCCAGCCACGTGTGGTGTAATTCTGATTGGCCACACCGGCATTGCTGGGGTAGTCGTAACGCTGGCGATTGGATTCGTAGCTCAGATCGACAGTGGGCATATAACCGGCGCGGCCTACATTCACATCCTGTCCCGCTCCGCGAAACTGATGCAGTTTGGCCAGCACTTCCGGATTATTCAGCACCGCCTGCTGTACTGCCGTATCTATATCGATCGCCAAGGCATGCTGTGGCAGTACTGCAGTAATGCCGCCGAGTGCCAATGCCACTGACAATCTGATGGATTTCTGTAGACTTCTCATTAATACTACCCCATATGAAATATCTTGTTTATTTATAATTAAAAACTAAAACACAATACAGATAAATTATACACACGGAAATTTCTGACCGCTGCAACTTTTTGTGCCAGATCAATATCATGCCCCAGTTTTGCGCAGCGAGAATCCTACCCTTACCCCTCCCGCGGCCGCGCTCCCTCCCGGCGGCGGCAGTGCGTCTGTTATTGCTGCCCCTGCTGTTGTGGTTACTCTGTGTTGGCGTCACCGGCAGCAGCCTGCCCAGCGAACAGACGGTAGCGCGTTACGGCCCACAGGCGCAGCGCCTGTATCGCGAATGGCAAAGCATGCTGAATAGTGCGGGCAGCAGCGACAGCCAGCGCCTGAAAGACGTCAACGAGTTTTTCAATCGCCGCATCACCTATGCCGAAAATAGCCAGGTATGGCGACAGGAAGATTACTGGGCCACCCCCCTGGAAACCTTCGGCAAGGGCATGGCGGACTGCAAGGGCTTTGTCATCGGCAAGTATGTGTCACTGCGCCTGCTGGGTGTGTCGCCGGACAAGATTCGTCTGACCTATGTCAAGGCGCGCATAGGTGGCCCCAGCAGCAATATCACCCAGGCCCACATGGTGCTGGCATACTATCCCACGCCCACGGTGGAGCCGCTGATTCTGGACAACCTGATCACCAGCATCCAGCCCGCCTCGCAGCGCCCCGATCTGATTCCGGTATTCAGCTTCAATATGGAAAGCATCTGGGTGGGGGCGACACAGAACAACAATGTCAACCGGCTGACCCGCTGGAAACAGCTGCTGGATAAACTGAAAACGGAAGGCTTTTCTTTCTGAACATGCCCGTGATGACACGCAAATTTTCCCTGGTGCAGCGGCTGTGGCTGCTGCTGTTGCTGCTGGTGACGCTATCCATCGGCGGCGCGCTGATTGCCAATCTGTTGAATGCGCGCAATTACCTGGAGCAGCAACTGAGCGCCCAGAGCGCCGATACCGCCAACGCCCTGGCATTGATGGTCACCCAGTACAAGGCGGACCCGGTGATGGCGCAAACCCTGCTCAGCGCCGCCTTCGAACAAGGGCATTTTGCCGAGGTACGCTGGGAAGGCGTCCCTGGCGATGCCGCCATCCATCTGCGCAACAGTAACGGGCTGGAAGACACCCCGGCCTGGTTTCACCGCCTGCTGCCGCTGAGACCGCAAAGCGGCCAGGCCCAGGTCAGCAATGGCTGGCTGCAGGCTGGGCGCATCGTGGTGGTGGCGCACCTGGGCTATGCCTACCATTCGCTATGGCTGGGTGCGCTGCAAACCGTGTTCTGGCTGGTGGTGATTGGCCTGGCGGCCGGTTTGCTCGGCTTTTTCGATATCCGCAGCCTGCGCAAGCAATTGCATGCGGTGGTCGAACAGGCACACGCCATCAGTGAACAGCGCTTCATGCGCATTCCCGTTCCCGGCATCCCCGAGCTGGCCGAGGTGGCGGGCGCGATGAACAATATGGTGGAACGGCTGCAAAACTACCTGCTTGGCCTGCGCGACGAGGTGGATCGGCTACGGCGGGCCGCGCTGACCGACAGCAGCACCGGCCTGCCCAACCGCGAAGCCTTCGAGCAACGCTTCTCCAGCCTGCTCGACCCGCAAGCCGACCCGGCCAGCGGCCATCTGCTGCTGATCCGTATTGCCGGCCTGGCCGAGCTTAACCAGCGCCTGGGCGGCCGCCGTACCGATGCCCTGCTCAAGCGCGTGGCCGACGACCTGTCCACCCAGTGCCAGCACCATCGCGGCTGGATGGCCACCCGCCTGCGTGGTGCCGACTTTGCCCTGTTCTGTCCCGAGCTGGCTGCCGCGCAAGCCTGCAAGCTGGCGGATGAGCTCTGCCTGTTGTGGCCGGTGTACTGGACGATGGAACTCTCCGATCAGCCTGGCCTTGGTCATATTGGCATTACCCACTTCCAGAGTGGCGACAAGCTGGGCGAAGTGCTGACCCGTGCCAGCGATAGCCTGAGCGTGGCCGAAGCCCAGCCGCTCAATAGCTGGAAACTGGATGACGGGGCCGGCAATCCGCAGCAGACCAGTGATTACGACTGGAAACAGCTGCTGGAAACCGCCTGCGAGGATGGCTCGCTACAGCTGCGCTGGTATCCGGTATGTGATCCGGACAAGACGGTGCTGTGGCACGAAGGCATGCTGTTCCGACCGGCCAGTGGGCAGGTGCCGGCCATGGGCGCGCTGCGCCTGGTTTCCCAGGCCGCCCGGCTGGGGCTGATCCACCGACTGGACATCAATACCCTGGCACTGGCGCTGCAACAGGGGCCGCAGGGCGTGCTGGCGGTGAACATGTCGCCGGCCTCGCTGCATCACCCGGAATTCCTGCCGGCCATCCTGCACTTGCTGCAGCAACACCCGCAGCGCCAGATCAATTTCGAATTTCATGAAACCGGGCTGGATGAGCACTGGGAACATTTCATTGCCTTCAGCCGTGCCATCCGCCCGGCGGGCCACCAGCTGGCGGTAGAAATACAGGGCCACAACATGGCGCTGGTGGCACGGACGCATGAAGCCAGCATCAGCTATCTGGTACTGGACAATACCCTGACCCAGGGCATTCACAGCGACGAGGGCCGTGCCGCCCTGCTGCGCGGCCTGCTGCGCATGGCCTCGCTGATGGGCGTGCGGCTGGAAGCCAAGGGCGTCAACGATACGGCTGACGCCAGCGCCCTCATCGAAATGGGTGTGCACTGCCTGACTGGCCCGGCCATCAGCTGACCTTCCCACCCTGCCAGGCACAACCCCGCCTCCAGCCACTGGATGCGGGGTTTTTCCATGCATAGAACAGATGGCACGGCAGCCTGAGCACAATAAAAAAGCCGACAGCGTGTCAGGCTGTCGGCTGTGCGGGCTGCGGCGTGCTTAGTCGGTGATCAGCTTGCCATTCCCCAGCAGGTTTTGCAGGATCTGGGCATCACTGGTCAGGGTATGCCCAGCCGTCAGATCCACACCATTCAGGGTAATCTGCGCGGTATCCAGGGCAGTGCCATTGCTGTTGGTGGTGTACTGACCCGTTTCACTGACATGCAGCACCGAGGTCGTTACCCCGCTGACCGTGCTGGTAGTGACATGCAGATAGTTGGCCAGATTGCCCACTGCCGTGCCGCTATGGCTTTCACCTACCAGCAGGTCGCGCAGATCCAGCGTGCTGACCGTGCCAGTCGGCGTCACCGATGTGGCATTGAAGTTGTTGATCGTCTCGTTATGCGCCGAGCCGGTTCCTGCCGCACCATTGAAAGACAGCTCGAAACGGAAGGTATCCACACCGGACAGATCACTGAGGGCTGCCGGGGTAGCACTGGTCACTACCGTTTCATTCATGGTGTGCGAGCTGTTGCCAGCGGAATCAAGCAAGGTAGCCGATACCGTTACCGCCCCGCTGCTGATGGCGACCGGTACACCGATCACACCGTTGGCGTAGCTGTAAGTGTGGCTGCCATCGGTCAGCGTGCCATTGCTCAGATGCAGGCTGACATCGGTGCCGGCGGAAGTGGTTACATGCACCGACCCGCCATTGCTCAGCACCGTCTGGCTGACGCTATCCAGCGAGATGTTATACGCCCCGCTAGTCTGCACGTAGTAACCCTGGCCACCACTGCCAACCAGAGAGCCGACGGTCAGCCCGGCATTGGTCAGATCGCTGACACTGGTTACCAAACCGAAATGGCTGGTATCCAGCGTGACCGCAGTAGCACCATCCACGCTGACATTCAGGTTGAACGCGCCCGGACCGGCTTCATTGTCGTGATACGCCGCAATGGTGTACCAGCCGGAAGCCGTCGGCGTATAGCTGCCGCTAAAGCTGCCACCAGCACCCCAGGTTGCTGTACCCACTACCGTACCGCCCACATTCAGCGAGAAAGAGTCATCCTCAGCACCACTAAAGCTGTAGGTATGGCCGGCTTCCAGGTAAATCAGACCAGACACCTTGTCGGCAATCCCCTTGCCATTTGCTGTCGTCACATTTTCCGTGCTGACATTGCTGCTGACCGTGCTCATGCTGCTAATGGTCGTGGTGGCGGTCGGCTTGACCGTGGTGCTGTCGAGCGTCGACACCACATTGGCCGGGGTCGTACCATTGCCCCCGTTGTAAGGCATGCTGACCGTGCCATTCCATTGCTGCCAGGTCAGACCGGTTGATGTGCCATAGGCTGCCGGCGTGATCGAAGGATCATGCGGTGTGGCAGTCAGCAGTTGGTCCACATTGCTGGCCGTCGCGGTATTGCCGGCGACATCACTGACGCTGGCCTTCACGGTCACGGCACCATCCACCAGGGTGGACAGGGTGCTGGCCGGTATCGTCCAGGTCCCGTTGGCACCGACCGTCGTGGTAGCTGTCACCACGTGGTTGGCACTGTCGGTAAAGGTCACGGTCACCGTCTGGCCAGCTTCCACACCGGTGGTGGTGCCGCTGACCACGGCGGCCGTGCTTTCGCTCTTGTTGTACACACCGTCACTGCCGCTGCCATCACTGCTGATGGCAATGGTGGCCGTCAGATCAATCTTGGCACTGTCGCTAACGCTGGCCGAGGTATTGCCGGCCGGGTCGCTGACCGAGGCCGTCACTGTCAGCGTGCTGCCATCGGCCGGGGTGGCCGGGGTCAGCACCACCTTGCCGGCGCTGATTTCGGCAGCGGTCAGTACATGGCCGCTTTGCACCACGCCGTTGATGGTGACATTCAGCGTGTCGCCGGCCTTGGCATTGCTCGGCAGGCCGATGTTCACCGTGTCGGTGGTGGCGCTGCCCTGCTCGGCCCTGTTGATGTAGCCGTCGTTGTTGGCATCGGTGGCAATCACCACGGTCGGTGCCGACGGGCCGCTGATGTCTTCGGTGGCAGCCGCGGTGCCATTGGACGAACTGATGCCGTAGTGGTCGGTCTGCGTAGCGGTCACACTCACCGCCTTGCCATCACCCGGAGCATTCATGGTCAGGGTGAGCAGGCCGGTGGTGGCGTTGTAGCTGCCAGAGACATTATTGGCTGCCCCCGTTACCGTACCGCCGGAACCGACTTGCAGCGTCGTCGTGGTACCGGCATCCACCACCACGATGCTGGCACTGCCACCTGCACTGATCAGCGCCGGGTCAAGCTGCACCGTCGAGCTGATCGTGCTGCCGGCCGCAGTCACCTCGGCGGCATTCAGATAGCCGTCGTGGTTGGTGTCGGCAACAATGCTGACCGGCGGTGTGCTCGGCAGCGCATAGCTGCCGCTGCCCGGGTTGGACACATTGCCGTACACGTCGCTGACCGTGGCGGTCACCGTCAGTGTCTGGCCGGTGCTCGGTTCCACCACCGGCAGGTAGATCACCCCGTTCTGGTAGGTGTATACCGTTCCGCTGGAGTCCACCAGATTGTTGCCGCTCAGGTGCAGCGTGACATTGGTACCGGTGTTGCTGCTGATCGTCACCGCGCCACCCTTGCTCAGATCAGTCTGGTCGGTGCTGTCCAGCGTCACGGTAGCGGTCAGGGTGTTGTTGGTGGTCAGGCTGATGGTTTGCACGCCGCTGGTTGTGGTATTGCCCAGCTGCTGGTTGGACAAGGCCGCCTGGAACACCGCATTGCCACCCTGATCCCAATACAGGATCTCGATGGTATGCAGGTTGCCCGCCGTCGCGGCCAGGGTGACCGAGGCCGGTGCCGCATTCTGCGACTGAATGCCGGTCATCGAGGACACGATCTGGCCATCGATCTTGATCTGATAACCATCGTCGGCGTTCACGTTCAGATAGTAGGTGCCCGCGGCAGCGCTGAAGGCACCATTCATCTGGATGATCGACTGCGTGGTCGTCGTGTAATTGCTGTTTAGCTGCAGATTGGTGGCATTACCGCCCAGGAAGGTGGACAGATTGCCGGTCGTGCCAAGGTTATTGGAGAACTCGGTCGTGCCGTGCCATACCCCGCCCACATCGCCATAGTTGAGATTGGTGGCGATAAAGGTGGCGGCAGCCTTCAGCGTCTGCAGGTCGGCCTGCACCACACTCAAGGACGTGGAGCCGCTCGGCGGGCTGGAGATCTTGCCGTCGTTCACGTTGTAGTACTGGCTGGTCAAGCCATTTGACAGGAAGCCGACCACCGGGGCATCCGGCAAGGTGGCAGTCTTGCCTTCGGCCACACTGGCGTTAGCCGTATTGCCGGCCTTGTCGCTGACGCTGGAGCTGACACTGATGCTGCCATCGCTCAGGCCGGACAGGTTGGCCGGGCTGGCCGTCCAGTTGCCGCTGCCATCCACGGTGGCGCTGCTGGTCGCCGTGTGGCCCTGGCTGTCAGTGAAGGTCACCGTCACCGTCTGGCCTGCTTCCACGCCGGTGGTGCTGCCGCTGACCACCACGGCACCGCTTTCGCTGCTGTTATAGACATGATCGCTGCCACTGCCATCACTGCTGATGGCAATGGTGGCTACCGTATCCTTGCTGTCGGTATTGCTGGCGCTGGCCGGGTTGCCGGCCACATCGCTGACGCTGGCTTTCACCGTTACCGCACCATCCACCAGGCCGCTCAGGCTGCTGGCCGGAACGGTCCAGCTGCCATTGGCTGCCACGGTCGCCGTGGTGGTGACCACGTGGT